>NZ_JBYNDP010000200.1:0-4932 GCF_059783535.1 Tateyamaria sp.
GGCGTCCATCAACTCGATCCGGGCGACGGGGATGCCGTATTGGATCGTCGTCATCACGGCCTGACAAGCCGCATCGATGGAGGGAAAGGACATACGGGCTGCAGAAATGGCCTCGGGAATACCCTGCAGTTTCAGCGCGATCTCGGTGATCAGGCCCAGCGTGCCCTCGGATCCGATCAGCAGCCGGGTCATGTCATAACCGGCGCTGGTCTTTTTCGCGCGCTGCGCGGTTCGGATCACCCGACCGTCGGCCATCACGGCCTCAAGCGCCAGCACGTTGTCTTTCATCGTGCCGTAGCGCACCGCGTTGGTGCCCGACGCACGCGTGGACGCCATGCCCCCAAGCGAGGCATTGGCGCCAGGATCGATGGGAAAGAACAGCCCACGGTCCCGCAGATAGGTGTTCAACTGCTCGCGCGTCACGCCCGGCTGCACAACGCAATCGAGATCTTCGGCGTTGACGGCCAGAATCTGATCCATCTGTGTCAGGTCCACAGACACCCCACCCGCAGGCGCATTCACATGCCCTTCCAGCGACGTGCCGGTGCCAAAGGGGATCACCGGCACCTGGTGCGTCGCACAGACCTTGATGATGTCAGACACTTCCTTGGTCGAGGTCGGGAACACCACCGCATCCGGGGCTTGCCCGCGAATCCAAGTGGTCGTATGCGCGTGCTGGTCGCGCATCGCCTGGCCTGTGTGGAATCGATCGCCGAATTGCTGCTTGAGAATGCCAAGCGCTGTGGCAATCCCCTCTTCGTTGCGTGGCAGATCAATGGCCTGCGGCATGTGTGTTCTCCCCTTGTCGCCGGTCGTCAGTCGCCCAGCGCAATTCCTTCGCGGCGCGGGTCCGCCCCACCCAGCAGTGTTTCACCAATCTCAATCGCATGGAGACCGGAATTCAACCCACGCACATTCACTTCGAAGCCAAGCGCTTCCATGGCGAGCGCAAGATCGGCGGCCGACGTACCTTCTTCAAAATCATATGTCCCAAAGCGGTTCACGGCATGGGGTAGGCTGATCGCCTGCTGCACGTCCATACCCCAATCCATCCACGCGATGATCGATTTGGCTGTGTAGCCGATGATGCGACTGCCACCGGGTGAGCCGATGGCCAGAACCGGTGCACCGTCTTGCATCACGATTGTGGGGGACATGGATGAGCGGGGGCGCTTGCCCGGTGCCAGAGCGTTAGCGATCGGCACGCCGTCCACATGGGTGCTGAAGCTGAAATCAGTGAGTTCGTTGTTCAGCAGGAAGCCATGAACCATCAGCCGCGACCCGAATGCGTTTTCGATGGTGGTCGTCATAGAAGCGACATTGCCATAGGCATCCACGATCGAGATATGCGATGTCGAAGGCAGTTCGAGGCTTTGGTCATCCGCCCAGTTGCTGGCGTGGTCAAAGGCCGGATTGCCCGGGGTGACTTCGGCCAGCGCCGTGTCTCCGCCCAGTTGACCCGCGCGGTCGGCAAGATATGCGGGATCAACCAGACCGGCGGTTGGCATCGGTACAAAATCACTGTCGGCCATGTACCGCCCTCGATCCGCGAAGGCGAGGCGCGACGCATCCCCGATGAGACGCCAGCTCTCAGGGTTCTCCGCCCCCAGCGCTTCCAAATCGTAACTGTCCAGCATTCCAAGGATCTGCCCCACAGTCAGCGCCCCGGACGAGGGCGGCCCCATCCCGCAGACATCATGTGCGCGGTAACTGACACAGACCGGAGCCCGTTCCTTGACCTGGTAGACCGCAAGATCAAGCTCGGACAGAACGCCCGGATTGCCCGGTGCAAATTGCACCGTCGCCATGATGTCCTGCGCAATCTTGCCGGTGTAGAACGCATCGGCACCTTCAGCCGCCAAAACCCGCAAGGTCTCGGCATATTCCGGATTCTGTAGCACTGCGCCCACGTTCAATGGTACCCCGTCTGGCAGGAAGTAGTCAGCGGTCACAGGAAAGCGGCCCAGGCGTTCTGCATCTCGCTCGACCAGACCAGCGAGGCGTGGCGACACTTCGAACCCATCCTCGGCCAGATTAATCCCTGCATCAAAAAGGGTAGGCCACGGTTGACTGCCCCAGCGCCGATGCGCCTCTTCCAACAGTGCCGGTGTGCCTGGCGTACCGACGGACCGTCCGCCGACCACAGCATCGAAGAAGCCCATCGGCTCACCATCCTCGGTCTGGAACAATTGCGGCGTGGCTGCCAGCGGTGCCGTTTCACGCCCATCAAGAGTCGTCAATTCCTGCGTTTCCGCATCATACCAGACAAGGAACGCACCACCGCCCAGACCTGATGATTGCGGCTCGACCAGACCAAGCACGACCTGTACCGCAACAAGGGCATCCGCGGCGGTACCGCCCTTGGCCAACACTTCAACACCAGCCTGCACAGCCAGCGGGTTGGCAGCGGCCACCATGTAGCTTTGCGCCTCAACCGGCTGGCCTGCATCCTTGGCCGCCTGTGCTGCGGCCACGGCTTCGGTCGTCGCGACCGCCGAACCATCTGTCCCGCCCTCGGGCTGCACGGCATCTGCCGTTTGCTGGGCCAAAGCGGCCCCTGCGATCAGGGTAAAGGCAACGGTCATGGAAAAGCGCATGGGATCCTCCTTTGGCGCGGCAGGCAGGTCAAATCAGACGTCGAAACCGGGCAGCCAAGCCGCCCGGCGTATCACAGCATGGATGGCACAACCTGATCCGGCGGGCGGTGGCCATCATCAAAGGTCTTGATGTTGATAATAACCTTTTCCCCCATCTCGATCCGGCTTTCCCGTGTGGCCGAGCCCATATGAGGCAGCAGCACAACATTGTTCAGTTCGCGCAGGCGCGGGTTCACCTCGGTCCCGTTTTCATAGACATCAAGACCCGCTCCCGCGATCTCGCCCGCACGCAACATGCGGGTCAGCGCATTTTCGTCAATGACCTCGCCGCGCGACGTATTTACGATCACGGCGTCCGGTTTCATCAACTTCAAACGGCGTGCGTTCATCAGGTGAAAGGTGGAGGGTGTGTGCGGGCAGTTGACGCTGATCACATCCATACGGGCCACCATCTGATCCAGACTTTCCCACCATGTGGCCTGCAAATCTTCTTCGATCTCGGGCCGCAGACGGCGGCGGTTGTGATAGTGCACCTGCATGCCGAAGGCCGCCGCTCGGCGGGCAACCGCCTGTCCGATGCGGCCCATGCCAAGGATTCCAAGCCTGCGTCCGGCGACCCGGCCACCAAGGAACGCGGTGGGCGCCCAACCGTCCCAATTGCCCGATTGCATCGCGGCCAGCCCTTCGGGCAGGCGACGGGTCACGGCCAGGATCAGGCCCATGGTCATGTCGGCTGTATCATCTGTCAGCACGCCGGGCGTGTTTGACACCAAAATACCGCGCTGCCGCGCCGTTGAGACGTCAATATTATCAACACCTGCACCATAGTTTGCGATCAGCTTCAGGCGCTCACCGGCCTGTCCGATCATCGCGCCATCCACGGTGTCCGTGATCGTTGGCACCAGAACATCTGCAGCTTTCATCGCCTCGACCAGCTCTGCACGGGTCATGGGGACGTCGCTGTCACGCAGGGTGACATCGAACAGTTCACTCAGCCGGGTCTCAACCTCGGCGGGCAACCGTCGCGTCACGACAACACTCAGACGTTCCTTTGGCATTGCGCCCTCCCCGGTGCTTGGCCTTGCGTCCTATCTTTGGCATGGTGGCGGATGTGAGCACGAGGCACAAGAACCCCGGCCACATCAAAAGGCGAGTGACGAGCGGAAAGTTCCCGATGATTGCGGTTTGGCGGTTTATGCTATCGATTCTTTTGGTACTGGGGCTAACCCTACCTGTGATGGCACGAGACACGGGTCCTGTGACGAACCTGCCCCTGCCCCGCTTCGTGTCGATGAAAGCCGCGGAAGGCAACGTGCGCCGTGGTCCTTCCCTGACGCACCGGATCGACTGGGTGTTCAAGCGCCGCGACATGCCCCTGCGCATCACAGCCGAACATGGACATTGGCGCCGGGTCGAAGACCGCGATGGCATGGGCGGCTGGGTACACTACTCGCTGCTCTCAGGCACACGCACAGTCATCGTCGAACAGGATATGCTGACCCTGCGCACGAAACCTGACGCCAATGCACCCGTGACTGCTGCGCTGGAGGCCGGTGTGGTTGCCCGCTTGGGCAAGTGCGGACCTGAGTGGTGCCGCCTGAGTTCGGGTGGGTATCGCGGGTGGGCTCCCAAGGCGCGCCTCTGGGGCGTTGCGATCGACGAGTTGCGCGACTAGCCAAGTGCGGCCACAACCCTGATTTCCACGACGGCCCCTTCGCGCCGTAAACCTGCCACTTCAACCGCCGTCCATGCGGGATAGGGCTCGGACAGATGTGTCCGCCTTACAGTATCAAACAAATCGAAATGGGCGCGCAGCCCGACGTGGTAGCTGGTCATCTCAACAATAGCATCCAGCGCCAGGTTGGCTTGCGCTAGCACCTCAGCGATCTTGGTGAAACAGGCGTTGAATTGCGCCTCCTCCGAGATGGGCATCGTGCCAGCCGCAGCAGCCGCGGTGACACCCGTCATGAAAACATGATTGTACGAAACAACGCCGGGAGACATGCCTGCGACAGCACAAGCATCTTCAAGCCCCGGCGGTATCAATACCTGTCGCGTCATCTGGAACTCTCCTTGCTCTTGCCAGCATCTTGTTTAGCATTCAAAGCGTTGCACAGCGCGTATCCAAGAAGACCATTCCGATGAAAGCCATTCAATACTCACGTTTCGGCCCTGCGGCAGATGTTCTGACATTGATTGATGGGCCAACGCCGAACCCGGCAGCTGGCGAAGTGCTGGTCGAGCTGAATTATTCAGGTGTGAACCCATCCGACGTCAAAGCGCGGTCCGGCACGCGCCCCGGTGTAACAAAGCCGCCCTTTGATCAGATCATCCC
>NZ_JBYNDP010000057.1:0-23956 GCF_059783535.1 Tateyamaria sp.
TTCATCTATCATCGTTCGTTCTGCCGGAAGTGCGGCACATCTTTGGGTGAGCCGCTGTCGCCCGACCCGTCCTTTCCCATTAATGCGCACTGTCTGGATGATGATCCGGGGGTACGGAATACGTTTCACGAACACGAAGGGGATCGGCCCGCGTGGGAAAAGGTGTAAGGCGGGGCGAGCCCCGCCTTGCGGTGTTACTCGGCGGCCCAGCCGGAGACGGCTTTGACCTCAAGGAAATCTTCGATCCCCCAGACACCGCCTTCGCGCCCGTTGCCGGACTGTTTCATGCCGCCAAAGGGTGAGCCCGCCGCGCGTGACGTACCGTTCATTTCGACCATGCCAGACCGCAGCGCTTGGGCCATGCGATTGAGCCGTGCATCATCTTGTGTCTGAACATAGTTGGTGAGGCCGTAGGGCGTGTCGTTGGCAATCTCGACGGCTTCCTCTTCGCTGTCGAAGGGTATGATGGACAGAACCGGTCCAAAGATTTCTTCGCGCGCGATGGTCATGTCGTTGTTCACGTCGGCAAAGACCGTGGGACGCACGTAATACCCTTTGTTGAAGCCTTCAGGGCGGCCCGTGCCGCCAGCCACCAGCTTGCCACCTTCGTCGATGCCCTTCTGGATGAGGTCTTGGATCTTGGTCCACTGCACTTCGTTCACGACGGGGCCGATATGGCGGCCTTCTTCTGAAGCGGGGCCGACAGTGACCTTGTTTGCGACGGCTGCCGCTTCTTCCACCGCAGCATCGTATTTACCCCGTTGCACCAGCATCCGGCTGGGGGCGTTACAGGACTGGCCTGTGTTGTTCATCATGTGCAGGACGCCACGTTTGACCGCCTTTTCGTCTGCATCGTCAAAGATGACATTGGCCCCTTTCCCACCGAGTTCGAGGTGCACGCGTTTTAGCGTTTCAGCGGCGTTTTTGGAGATTAGGCGACCTGCGCGGGACGAGCCGGTGAAGCTGACCATATCGACGTCAGGATGGCCCGACAACACCGTGCCCACGCCAGGGCCATCACCGTTTACGAGGTTAAAGACACCGGGAGGGAAACCCGCTTCGTCCATCATCTCGGCAAAGATCATGGCGTTGAGAGGAGATTCTTCGCTGGGCTTCAGCACCATGGTGCAGCCTGCAATGGCCGCCGCGCCTACCTTGAGCGTGACCTGGTTCATGGGCCAGTTCCAAGGGGTGATAAGGGCTGCCACGCCCACGGGTTCATGGATGATCCGGTCATTCGGAGCGTGATCACCAAGCGGTTCGATGAAGTCGAAGGATTTGGCCGCGCGGATGAAGTTTTTCAGATGGTAGATGCCCGCACCGACCTGCTGGCTGCGCGCCATATCGAGCGGTGCGCCCATTTCAGAAGACATGGCTTGGGCAAGGTCTTCGCCCCTTGTCTGGTAGATGTCGATCAGCTTTTCAACCAACGCGATGCGGTCCTCCACCGGTGTGGCCATCCAGCCCGGAAAGGCGGCCTTTGCTGCAGCGATGGCGGCTTCCGCGTCTTCTGTGCCGCCAAGCGAGATGACAGCAGTTGGGTCTTCGGTTGATGGGTCGATCACGTTGTGGTCGGTCCCGTTCAGAGGGGCGACCCATTGGCCGTTGATGTAGAACTCGCGTTTTTCCAGCATTGATCTCTCCCTTGGATTTGAATGGAATGTGGCACCCACTTGAGCCGTCGACAAGGCGGGGGGATGAAAAGGTGCGCGCGATGGCTTAGGTTGCGTTTGTCAGTACTATCCCGACGGAGGACACCATGGGTTTGCGCATTAACGACACGATTCCCGATTTGACGGTTGAAACGGATCACGGAACCATTTCGCTGCATGATTGGATTGGCGACAGCTGGGCCATCCTGTTTTCGCACCCCAAGGATTTTACCCCTGTGTGCACGACCGAGTTTGGTGCCGTGGCAAAGTTGGCAGACGAGTGGGAGAAACGCGGCACCAAGGTCATAGGTGTGTCCGTGGATGGCGTTGAGGATCACAAGAAGTGGAAAGGCGACATCGAAAAGGTGGGCGGTGCCAAAGCAACTTTCCCAATCATCGCCGATGATGGGTTGGAAGTGTCGAAGGCCTTCGACATGCTGCCTGCCGAAGCTTATCTGCCTGACGGGCGCACCCCTGCCGACAGTGCGACCGTGCGGTCCGTCTTCATCATTGGCCCAGACAAGCAGCTGAAGCTGTCGATGACCTATCCGATGACAGTGGGCCGTAACTTTGCCGAGGTCGTGCGGGCGCTTGATGGCTTGCAGATGTCGGCCAAGGGCGTTGCAACGCCGGCCAACTGGGTGCCGGGTGAAGATGTGATCATCCCGCCGACCGTGTCGAACGAGGATGCAAAGGCCAAGTTTGGGGAGTTCGAGACCGTGCTGCCCTATCTGCGGAAGACCAAAGCGCCTGACTAGGCGCCAGGAATGGGCGGAAAGCCATAGTGATCGATCATTGCCTCGATCTGATTGTCATTTCCGCCCTGTCTGTTCTCTGTTTTGAGAGACTGCACCGGATCCCGGGACCATTCCATGATCCTTTGACGTCCGGTGGCTTTCAGCGCTTCGACACCCTTCATCCGGTGCATCCAGTAGAGCCATATGTCGTCACCATTCGGGCAAATGCGGGATGCCTTTTCCCAATCGGTCACATCCTTCACAAAACAACCGGGCGCATATAGTACACCAGACACGCCGGTTGGAAAGATGAGCGCGGAACGCGTGGTCGGAGTATAGTTCATCTTCCACGTGTCGTAAGGTTGGGGCAGTCCTTTGCTTGTCAACGCGATACGATGCCCGCGGGTGCAGACCACGGGGGCGTCGTGCTCAACATGCGCTGCCACCATGCTTTCTAGCCAGTTCGGCGGGTAGTAGACATCATCATCCGCCGTAACGATTGTCGCGTGCGGAGCTTCCGCAAGCGTGGGTAGAATCTTCTTGTAGGACCGCATGTCTTCGCATGCTTTGATTTCCAGTCCCAAGTCAGACAGGGCGATCACCTCGTCCGGCAAGGCCGCTATGTCATCATGTGCGATCCAAAGAATGGTCCGATCAGCCGCCATCGTTTGCAGCAGGATGCACTTGAGCGTGTAGGCGAGGCGATCGAACCTTGAAGGAAAGCTGGTGAGGGAAACAATAAGCGGCGTGGACAAACCATGCGGTTTCGACGTCACAACGCGGGACTTAATCTCGGACCACGCGCGTTGCTTGCGAATAACATGTTTGATCCAGCGGAAACCGTCGTCCAAGTATTTGATCTTCATTCGGACAACCACGCATCTCTAAGCCAGCTTACATCTCCAATGCGTCGATACCATTTGCCGCCTTTGCCATTAAGCGCATCATCCATTTTGGGAGAGCCAGCGAAAACAACGATGCGAGCTCCGGCAGGAAGGGTAGGGTTGGAAAAGAAACTACGTATGCCACGCGGCACGCAGTCGTTCTTGAAACTGACACAGAGTCCGTCGGGCCAGTAGTTCAGGTTGCCATGTTTGGCTAGTTGGGCGGACTGAAACTGTTGGGAGATTTCATAGGATCCCGTCGCCGCCGCGGGATCGGCTTCGTACGCCTCGGCTATATAGCTATGCTGTCCGATTTCATATCGAAACACCGATGAGTTGCCGACGGAGGCAAGAAACTTGTCACGCTGCGGGTTGATGCGGCGTAAGGGTTTCGGTCGAAACAGCGTATCATCCCGGATGATGCGAAACGGCGCGTCATCTGCAAAAAAGATGTCCAAATTGCCGACGATGATCTGATCGAGATCGAGAAACAAAGCTGTTCCGGACAATCCAAAGAGATCACGTGAAAACAGTCCAAGCTTGCGCCAGCGGGTGTCGTTGTGACCCGAAGGCAACTTCAGTTCTGGCAATGGCATTGCCTCGACCGAAGAATTCAGACCTGCCGTGTCATCGGTAAAACAGATGAAGCGGTGCGGTAAGGACAAGTGCCTTGAAACGCCAGCCGCCAACCTGTTGACGTACTCGGGCCCGTAGAGTGTTCCCCATTTTATGGTCAGGATCAGGACAGGATCGTTGGTCATAGCGAGCCCGGCGACAAAATACTATCTGCTATGGCGCGCGGAAGGTGCGATCCAAATTTCGAGACCAACCCTTCAAGCAACATAACGCGTACGTCGTCCTCCAGTTTTTCGATGCTTTGCATGCAGCCCATCTCGCATGTTCCGTCGAAAAAGCTTGCAACAAAAAGCGTCTGATCCACCTCCCAAGTGGGATCAATGTACGCTGTTGCAGGTGGGTCAGCCAGAGTGGCTTTTGTCTCCAAGTGGTTGGCGAGACCTACTGCACTGTACTGGGCACCATTTCTGAATCTATGCCGCACCTGTCTTTTAAAAAGTTTCCAGTTCGCTTTCAGATAGTTCGCTTGCGTACTGACGCGCAGTGGGTGAGGCCAGTGATCGACGTGAATGAAGCTGCGTGTCCTGCGCGCAATTTGGGCTGCGATTTCTTGCGAGAGCTGAAATTTCGGCCTTGGGTTCGGGGGGCGGAACGTTATCTTTCTCAGGAAACGACGCCGACGGGATTTCCACTCCATCAAAGAGGGCACTTTCACCGTCCCTCTGACCACAGGGTATCCGTTTTCGTCAAAAAAATATCTGGGTTCCGACGGTTTCAAGATGGCGAAATCGTCGTTCATATACACGTAGTGCTCGGATAAGCCGGGAATGCGCCAGAGGGCGGATTCAATTGAAATGGAATTGAACGTTGGCAGTGCGTCATCGACGTCGCCCAATATTTCGGTGTGATCAATGATGTTAATCTGGTCGGCGCGGCACAACCCGGCAGCGGCGAACGCGTCAATCAGCGGTGGACGCTGTTGATCCGTTACAATCCAGATTTTTCGGCAATAGTTTGCGTGCTTCAAGATGGAAGCGACAGCAAAATAGATTTCACCACAACTGTGAAACCGAGTGTCTAAGACCGCTTTCATGTGGACATCTTGCGCGTCGTGCTGGAAGCGTAGCCGTTTCTTCTTGTGGTTTGGGTCTTCGCCATTGACCCAAGTGAGAACGAAGTCGATCTCGGGCTTGGCACGCTTATTATGGTTCACGTCCGGCAGATTCATTTCCATCATAATCGGGCTTACTTGCGAAGCATCCTCGCGCAGAAATTCGCTGTACTTGATACAGAAAAACAAGATGCCCCGACACAAAAAGTTCGGGGCATCTCTTATTCAAGAGAAACCGCTATTCCGCGGCAGGCTCTTCTTTCTTGATCTCTTCGCCGGTTTCCTGGTCGACGACTTTCATCGATAGGCGGACATTGCCACGATCATCAAAGCCCAAGAGCTTGACCTTGACCTCTTGGCCTTCCTTCAGCACGTCCGAAGGATGGTTCAGGCGGCGATTTTCGATCTGGGACACGTGCACCAGGCCGTCGCGCTTGCCGAAGAAGTTCACGAAGGCGCCGAAATCGACGATCTTCACGACGGTGCCGGTGTAGATGGCGCCTTCCTCCGGTTCGGCCACGATTGAGTGGATCATGTCATAGGCTTTCTTGATCGAGTCGCCATTGGGCGATGCGATCTTGATGATGCCGTCGTCGTTGATATCGACCTTGGCACCCGACACTTCGACGATTTCACGGATCACCTTACCGCCCGAGCCGATCACTTCGCGGATCTTGTCGGTGGGCACTTGCATGGTTTCGATGCGTGGCGCGTGGACGGAGAATTCGGCAGCGCCTGTGATGGCTTTGCCCATTTCGCCCAGGATGTGCATGCGGCCGTCTTTGGCCTGCGCGAGGGCTTTCTCCATGATCTCGGGCGTGATGCCTGCGATCTTGATGTCCATCTGCAGCGAGGTGATGCCGTTTTCGGTGCCAGCCACTTTAAAGTCCATGTCGCCTAGATGGTCTTCGTCACCCAGGATGTCGGACAGGATGGCGTAGCTGCCGTCCTCTTCGAGGATCAGGCCCATGGCCACACCGGCCACAGCCGACTTCAACGGAACGCCCGCGTCCATCATCGACAGCGAACCGCCGCAGACGGAAGCCATAGAGGACGAACCGTTGGATTCAGTGATCTCCGACACCAGACGCACGGTATAGGGGAAGTCGGTCGAGGCGGGTAGGACCGCTTGCAGCGCGCGCCATGCCAGTTTGCCGTGACCAATCTCGCGGCGTCCGGGAGGGCCCACACGACCCGCTTCACCGACCGAGTAGGGTGGGAAGTTGTAGTGCAGCAGGAAGTTGGATTTGAAGTTGCCGTGCAGGGCGTCGATGAATTGCTCATCATCGCCAGTGCCCAGTGTGGTCACGACCAGACCTTGCGTCTCACCACGGGTGAAGAGGGCCGAGCCGTGGGTCCGAGGCAGAAGGCCGGTTTGGCATACGATGTCGCGGATTTCGTCGGTTTTACGACCGTCGATGCGGGTGCCTGTTTTGACCACGTCACCGCGCAGGATGGACGCTTCGAGACCCTTCATCGCGGAACCGAGATTCGCGTCTTCTTGCTGCTCTTCTGTCAGTGCCTCGATGATAGCGGCGCGGGCTTCGGAGACGGCGGTGGTGCGTTCCTGCTTGTCGCTGATCGCGAAGGCGGCGCGCATCTGCTCTTCGCCTGCGGCTTTGACAGCTGCGGACAGGTCCGAATAGTCGGGGGCCTGGAAGTCGAAGGGTTCCTTGGCGGATTCTTCGGCCAGCGAGATGATCAGGTCGATCACGGGCTGGATTTGCTCATGTGCGAAGTTCACAGCGCCCAGCATTTCAGCCTCGGACAGCTCGTAAGCTTCGGATTCAACCATCATGACGGCGTCTTTGGTGCCGGCCACAACCAGATCCAGACGCTGTTCGGGGTTCAGGCGCAGGTCCTGCATGTCGTCGACGGTGGGGTTCAGGATGTATTCGCCATCCTCGTAGCCCACGCGGGCACCGGCGATGGGGCCCATGAACGGCGCGCCCGAGATAGTCAGGGCAGCCGAGGCCGCAATCATTGCGACGATGTCGGGGTCGTTGACCAGATCGTGGCTGAGCACAGTGCACATCACCAGCACTTCGTGCTTGAAGCCGGAGACAAACAGTGGCCGGATCGGACGGTCGATCAGGCGGGCGGTCAGGGTTTCCTTCTCGGTGGGCCGGGCCTCACGCTTGAAGAAACCGCCGGGGATCTTGCCCGCAGCGTAGTATTTTTCCTGGTAGTGGACGGTCAGCGGAAAGAAGTCCTGACCCGGTTTTGGCTTTTTCGCGAAGGTCACGTTTGCCATGACGCTGGTTTCGCCCAGCGTGGCAATGACGGACCCGTCCGCTTGACGGGCGACCTTGCCGGTTTCCAGTGTGAGCGTTTCCTCGCCCCACTGCATGGATTTTTTCGTCTCGTTAAACATCAAGTGTTTCCTAAGTTGGCCGGATGGCCATTTGCGTAGGGGGCGTATTCCCCCTGACCTCGGTATCTTCTTTGTCGGGCGCTGAGGTCCGGGCGCCAGGCTTTCAGATTTTGCGCGCATACAGCACTTTTGCGGGAAATGAAAGCGTTGGGGTTGCGGCGCATTCGCGCTCACGTCCACGGTTTTTGTGGCGGTTTGGCAAAGGCGATGGGTGCGTCGGGGAACAAGTCACCAATCTGACTGTCGGGTGCCGCTGAGCCCCATTTCTGCATCCAGCGCGTGGGCGGGGCGAGAGCGCCGCCCGGGGACCATTCGAAATACCCAAGCGCGCCAGGGGCCGGGATGGGATCGCAAGGTTCGGGGTCTTTCAACGTTAGCCCAGCCGCGCCGCCGAACCATTCGCTGTCGGATTCAGTAATGATGCCTGTGACCTCGACCGAGCCGATGATGGCGCCGCGTGGCAGGTCGAGTGGGTGAGGGCACTGCACTCCATGCTTGTCGAGCCGCCAGTAGAGGTAACGGAACTCTTCTTCTTTCAGCCCTGCGGCGGCGTGAAGGGCGATGCGCCCCAGTCCCATACGGCCGGCGCGGATTGACCCGAGTGTACGGTTTTCGATGGGTTTGTGGCCCGCTATGATGGCCCACGCTGAAGGCTGGCGTACCGAAAGGGCAATGCGGGGCAGGTTGGTCATGGCGAAGATGGTAGGTCGCTGCAACGGCCGGTCCATGCGTTGCCTATGTTTGTTAGGCGATGGCGCCCCGAAGCCGTGGGGCCACAACGGAGACGAGAACGAGGCCCGCAGAGATCATCGCGAGCGTAGCCCACCCGAAGCTAGACAAAACTAAGCCGGCACTAAAAGCGCAGATGGTTGATACAAGCGCGATGATCGTATCATTGGCGCCTTGCACAGCCGCCTTTTCATCCGGTGCCACGGCTGCATCGAGCATTGTCGTCGCGCCGATGTAGCCGAAATTCCATCCCACGCCGAGGATGACCAAAGCGCCGTAAAAATGCCCTGCGGAGAGACCAGTTGCGGCGATGGCGGCCGCAATGATTATGATCACGAGGCCCAATACGGCGATCGTTTGCGCCCCAAACCGTTTGATGAGGAAGCCGGTAAAGAAGCTGGGGGCGAACATTGCGACGATGTGCCAGCGGACGACGTCGCTGGCGCTCGCCTCGTTGAATCCGCAGCTGACCATGGCGATTGGGGTGGGGATCATCAGGAAAACCATTACACCTTGCGACACCGCTGCGATGCCCACGGCACGTTTTATGGTGGGGCGATGGAGTGCGGCGCGAGCGATCACCAGGCGGTGGCGTGCGCGGCTCGTCGTCACTGTGGGCTTTGGTATTTTAACCGCGGCAAGCGGGACCAGACCGAGTAACGCGATCATACCAGTTGCCGCGTATGCACCGGCGAAGGGAATGGGTGCGAGCGCATCTCGCGCAGCAATGAACACTTGCGGACCGACGATGGCTGCCATCAAAAGGGAACTGAGCATTAGCGAGATTGCGACAGGCCGCCAAATGGGGTCGACCACTTCGCTTGCGGCGAAGCGGAAATACTGGAACGCGGTCCAACCGGCCCCCATCAGGAAGTGGGAGGCGCAGAGCAGGACGAAGTTCTGAGAATAGAGTGCTCGCGTGGCTGCGATGGCCCCGGCGAGCGTTAGAAGACCCCCAAGCGCAAAGCCTGCGCGTCGGCTATATCGTCCCATCAGGAGAGAAAACGGTGCCGCGGTCACCAATGCCGCAACAGTTTGGACCGACGATGGAAGTGTCGCCAGTGTCGGATTTGGAGCCAGCATCAACCCACTCAGGCCTCCGAGTATCAACTGAATGGGAAAGGCCGCGCCGAGGATCGTGTTCGCCACGAGCAGCCCGATAAAGTTGCGGTTTTTCAGAATGGATACCGCTGACATCGGGCGCCTTTGAACTTGCGAAGATACACAGGGTTGTAGGGCGATCTGAGGTGCCGTCATGCTTTGGTTGTGAGCGATGGCCGGAGCAAGTGGGATTATCCGACTTTGTTCGGAAGTCGGAACTCGTTTGTATTGTCAATTGCCAATATGGAAAAGGCAAGCGCGTGTCCGGAGTTTGACGACTTGTGCTTGATCAACTCCGACCCGCTACATGCTCCGAAAGCGAAAAGGCCGCGCATGTTTGCGCGGCCTTGGAATTCAGTGGAGTTGCTGTACCGGGTTAGCGGCGCAGGCCCAGACGTTTGATGAGGTCGGTGTAGCGCGCTTCGTCTTTGCCCTTCAGGTAGTCGAGCAGTTTGCGGCGCTGGGCAACCATTTTCAGCAGGCCGCGGCGGCCGTGGTTGTCTTTCTTGTGCGTCTTGAAGTGCTCGGTCAGGGTGGCGATGCGCGAGCTGAGGATGGCGACCTGGACTTCAGGCGAACCGGTGTCGCCGTCCTTGGTGCCATATTCTTTCATCACGCGTGCTTTATCTTCAGCAGTGATCGACATCGGGACCTCCTTTTCAGGTTAGAGTGAGACGCCGCCGGCCGGGATGTCGTCCAGCACGGGGCCATATACCTAGGCGATTGCCGAGGATGAGCGCATATAGGAGAGATTCGCGTCGTTGGCAACTTGGATCGTGCCGATAGTGTTTAGCGCGGCCAACGCGCCCGCGCCGCTTCAAATCAGAGCGGAGCCATACCTGCGCTTTGTGCAAGGCTGAGTGGCATCAAGGCGATGTCGTCTATCGAAATTTCGGCGCCGTTCAGAACGTGGGCCACCGGCACTCCGTTCATCATCACCTGTGTGATGCTTGGGTCGTCGGGGTTGAGTTGCAAAGAGATTTGCGGATCTTCCTCGGCGTCGTCATGGATCAGTAGAATGTTGTCCTCGTCCGCATCGAAGTCCATGATCGTTGCAGCGTGACCTTCGGAAATCCAGTCCCCAGCCACAATTGTGTCGGTGCCTTCGCCAGACGTGACAACGTCTTCGTCCCCGGCGATGATGATGTCATCGCCGCCGCCGCCGTTCAGATAGTCATTGTTGCCCGAGCCATCCAAATCAGCCGATGCCACAGAGCCCAGAACGCCTTCGACACCGTTCAATACGTCGTCGCCCCGACCGCCAAACAGTGTGTCTTCACCCTCTCCGCCATCCAGCGTATCGTTGTCGAGGCCACCGTGCACCGCATCATTGCCGTCGCCGCCAGAAAGACTGTCAGCGCCCATGGAGCCGTGCATCGAGTCGTCACCGGCGCCGCCGTTGATCGTGTCATCGTCATTGTGGCCGTACATTTCGTCTTCGCCACCGCTGCCGTGAATCACATCAGCGCCATCGTCGCCGTGGAGTGTGTCATCTCCCATCCCGCCGTCGAGGGTGTCATCCCCTTCCTCGCCAAGCAGCGTATCATCGCCGTCTGTGCCAGTCAGATCGTCATCGCCATCGGTGCCAAGCGTGAGCGTTTCATCACCTAAGACATCGTCGGTGATCGCTGTATCGTCGTCGCTGGTCCGGGCGGTTTCCCCGCCGGTGACTGATGGGTCATCTGCCGTTTCCTCGCCTTCTTCCACCGGCATCATGTCGATCACGCCGACGGCGCCGACCGCCACAAGTCCCATCAATCCAGCAAGCCACAACATATACTTATTCCAAGCAACGGGCGCATTTGCCCATGGGTCAATTACCGCAATCCACGGTTTGGAACAAAGCCTATCAAGTAAAATGGTTAACGTTGGGTAACGCCGGGAGTGTTTTTCCAACGTTCCGGTTGTTGTGCGTATGGAAGGTACAAAGGGTGTTTGGGGTGTCCAGCCTTGGACAGGCCAAGGTGATAGACGGGACGATCGACATCGCGTAGCAGCGTTGCCACATGTGTTCCGCGATCCAAGTGCGCGCCATGTGTGCCCCAGGCCGCCACCACGTCATGGGCCCATGTCGCCCGTTCCAGAATGCTCTCGTCGTTGTCAGGCCCGACAGGATCGACGGCAGCCCGCATCGCGCGTGGATCAGTGTCGCGCCACGCAAAGATGTTGGTAACAGCGAAGCTGCCATAACCAAGGGTCCGCGCCCGTCGTTCGCAACGTTCGACGGTTGGGTCGTTTTGCACCTCGGTCGCCGTGGATGGGTTCAGCATGACGAAGTTTACGCGCCGCCCCGCATCATCCCAGATGCGTGTCAGGCTGTAGCGATACCGCTCGCAATCAGAATAGACGGCGGTCGAGGGCGCATCGCCTTTGGTGTGGGTTCGAACGATCATGGGGCGGTTCTGCCAGCCGCAGACCGCCCCATCAATCAGTTTGTTCAGGTGTTCCTATTCAGCGGGAACGGCCACGGGTTCGCGGCGTAGGTCCAGAACAGCGCCCTTGGCCTCCATGATGCCAGCGGCAACCACAGCGTAGACGATGTGACCCCACAGAGCGACCCAGGTGATGCCGGTGAAGCCCAGGAACGGTTTGTTGCCCGTCACGAGGTGCGCCATGACATAAAGGGCAAAGACCCAAAGCGCGATGCCGTAGACTACGGCCGTGATCGACCAGTGCAGGCGGGGCATGACTGCCAACTGGATGGGACGGGCGATGGCGAAGTAACCGACGGCATAGAAGATCAGGCCGGTCAGGGCATGCAGCAGATGTGCTGCGCCCGAGGGATTTGCGCCAAAGATCGCCTTGAGCGATGCGCCTGCCAGTCCGACGGGGGCCAGTTTTGCATAGCCGAAGAGTGGGCTAAGTGCTTGGCCAAATGCATCAAATGCGATGGTGGCGAATGCGCCAGCAGTGAGAACAGTGCCAACGGTGCGGAGGTTAACGTGTGTCATATTATCTCTCATCGGTTTTGGGCGTGTAAAACTTGATGAGGCAAATGTGGACTGATTGGTTCCTAATGCATAGAGCCCTCACGCAGGGCTTACTTTGAGTCCGCAAATTGTAACAATTCTGCAGAACAACTGGTGGAATTCCCGACCATAGAGCGCCGGTAGAGGATCGAGTGTTACAGGTTGAAGACTCGTGCGGGGTGCAACTCACCAGCCTTGTAACGCCCCACAGCAACCGGTTTGCCATCAAACGAGGCCCAGCACTCGTCTCCGTATTCGACATCCGCCGCCAGAACCATGCCGGGGTTGCCGTTGCGCAGCCGAGCGGCCCCTTCTGCTGTGGCTCGCAATTCGGGCAGATCGGCAAGCCCTTCGGAAACGGGGCGCAGGTGGTCGTCCAGCGCTGCTGTCTGCGCCATCTCTTCGATCTGGTCGAAGGTCAGGCCATCGGCTGCCTCGAACGGGCCGGACCAGATGCGGCGTAATTCGCGCACGTGACCGTAACATCCCAGAGCCTCGCCCAGATCGCGCGCGATTGAGCGAACATAACCACCTTTGCCGCAGACCATCTCCAGCTCGACATGATCGGGATCGGGGCGGTCGATGAGCACCAGTTCCTCGACCCACAAGGGGCGGGCCTCAATCTCGACATCCTCACCATCGCGGGCGAGCTTGTAGGCGCGCTGGCCGTCAATCTTCACGGCTGAGAACTTGGGCGGCACCTGCATGATGTCTCCGACGAATGGACCAAGCGCATCTTTGATCTCGTCGTCCGATGGGCGGGTATTGGATTGCGCGATCACTTCGCCCTCGGCATCGTCAGTATTGGTGGTTTGCCCCAGCCGAACGGTAAAGCGGTACGCCTTGAGTGCGTCGGTAATGTAAGGAACCGTCTTGGTCGCTTCACCCAAGGCGACGGCCAGAACACCGGTGGCTTCGGGATCAAGGGTACCTGCGTGCCCCGCCTTCTTGGCTTGGAGCGCCCACCGCACTTTGTTCACGACCGCGGTCGAGGTCAGGCCCGCAGGCTTGTCCACCACCAACCAGCCAGAAATGTCGCGCCCTTTGCGTGAACGGCCCATGTCACCCTCGTTTTTGCGTGAGGGCTGCCGCGTATCGCAGGGCTGTGGGGCTTGTCAATTGTGGGACGTGATGGCCTGTGCTGTGCGTCGATGGGCCGGCGGGCACAGTTAGGTGAAACTCTGCTGGCGTTGGGCAAATTGCTTGCGAAAACCGTTCATCTGTCGAAACAGTCCGAGAATGTATCAGATCACGATCTCCAGTGCGGCAAATATTGACCCTTCTCACCTGGCAGAGATTCGGGCGAATGCAATGAGACCCAGCCTCGAGGCCGTCGGACGTTTCGATGAGGAGCGGGTGCGCAAGCGATTCCTTGACACGTACGACCCCGCGGACACGCACATCGTGCGCGCAGGGCAAGATATTGTTGGTTTCTATGTCTTACGTACGCGCTCGGATCATTTGCACCTCACTCACCTGTACATCTCCCCGACACATCAGGGCGGCGGTCTTGGGCGCCGCATAGTTCGTGCTGTTCAAGATCAAGCGCGCGATATGGCATTGCATGTGCGGTTGATGGCGCTGCGCGGAAGTCCGGCAAATGACTTCTATACATCGTGTGGCTTCGTTCTGGAGCGATCCGACGATCTTGATAACTACTACATTTGGGAACCGGCGTAGTTTTCGGGGCCATCGCTTGGTCGGCTGGAATTTTCCAGTTCGATGTTTTGTACGCGGGCTTGGGCGGGCTGACTTTCACGAGCAGGTTTAACGCGTTGCAGGTTCAACCACGCCGATGATCGGCCCAAGGGCAAAGCCGAAATCGTCGCGGTTCCTGTCGGGCGCGTAGAGCCGCGAGATGTTGCCATCAAAGAAGAGCGCATTGGGCATGCTTAGCGAATCGCGAAAGAGGCTGCCAAACTCGTGGAATGTGACCGCGTTGTTCGAGATAGCAAAGATCGCCTTCGTTCCGTCCGCCGATGTCCCCACCCCGTTGCGGATGAAGCGCGAGGTGCTGTCGGGCAGAAAGCGTGGGTGCAATGCGCCTTCGATCACCAGCATTGGTCCTGATTGCGTGGCAAAGGTACAGTCGAGTGACTGATCCACATAGTCCAGCGTTTCGAACACATCCGCCCTTCCGGGTCGCAGACACAGGATACCGTTGGGCAGCAACCCGAAATTGCCGGGGCCGGGATTGGCGATCACACGCATGACCTCTTTCCCGTTCTCGACATAGTGCCCGACCGGCGCGCGATCATCGTGATACATGCCCGCGTTCATGCCGAAGCTGAGTGTCTCGCCATCTGATTGCAAGGCGCGGTCTATCGCGTTGAAGTGGCCGTACGGCGCGCCTTCATCGTTATAAAGGAACAGCCGTAGCTCTTCCTTGGCCGCGTCGACAGTGCAAATGGTGTAGCTGTTGCCTTGATGCCGGATGTCTTCGCAAGTCACGGCCCATGCGGGGAGCGCCCATGACAGCAGCACAAGTGCGGCTGTCCTTAGCATCATGCTTCGGTGTCCCGACGCACTGCATCCTGGTTCAGCATGCGCCGTGTGTCGTCCATCCGGTCAAAAGTCTCGTCCAATTGGAACCGCAGGTCGGGGGCGAATTTGAGGGCCAGCTTCTTGGACACGGCACGCCGCAACTCACCTTTGTTGCGGGCAAGTAGCTTCAGCACATCCTCTTGTCCCTGTCCGCCCAAGGGCAGGACGTAGGCTGTCGCGATCTTGAGATCGGGAGAGGTGCGCACTTCGCCCACGGTGATGGACATGCGGTTCAGGTCGGGGTCATGCACGTCACCACGCGCCAACACCTCGGACAAGGTGCGGCGTATCAACTCTCCCACACGCAGTTGCCGTTGCGAGGGACCGGGGCCGTCATGAAACTTGTTCTTTGCCATTTTCTCCATCTAAGACAGGCGCTGACCTTTGCCAAGCGCGGCGGGGCAAGCTAGTGAAGCGGGAAACCGCCAAGAAGGGGTGAGGGACATGTCTGATTTGCCGGGAATCGTGATTGCGGGTGCGTCCGGCCGTATGGGCCAGATGCTGATCGAGTCGGTGCTGAAGGATGACCGGATGCGCCTTGTAGGCGGACTCGAGCGTCCCGGCCACGACTGGGTCGGGTGCGACGTGGGTGAGGCTATGGGCAGTCAGCCTTTGGGCGTCATGGTGTATGACGATCCACTGGAACCGATGGCCAAGGCACAGGCCGTGATCGACTTTACTGCACCCGAGGCGACCATTGCCCTGTCCAAGATCGCGGCACAGGCCCGCGCGGCGCATATCATTGGCACCACGGGCATGAGTGACGATCAGATCGCACAGCTGGAACCTGCGGCGCGGCATTCGCCGATTGTCCGGGCGGGAAACATGAGCCTTGGTGTGAACCTTTTGGTGCAGTTGACCAAGCAGGTCGCTGCGGCGCTGGATGAAGATTTCGATATCGAAGTGATCGAAGGACATCACCATCACAAGGTCGATGCGCCCTCTGGCACGGCACTGATGCTGGGAGAGGCGGCGGCCGAAGGGCGTGGCGTTGATCTGGCAAAGGTGCGTGATGCGGCCCGTGACGGGATCACCGGCGCGCGTAACCGCGGTGATATTGGTTTTTCTGTCATCCGTGGCGGCGACATTGTGGGAGAACATGAGGTTCTCTTTGCCGGCGCGGGAGAACGCATCGTGTTGAAGCATATGGCAACCGACAGGGCGCTGTTCGCCAAGGGTGCGTTGCGTGCGGCCCTGTGGGCCCAAGACAAGGCGCCGGGGCAGTACGATATGCTCGATGTACTTGGAATGCGCGGATAAACGCCACCGGCTGGCCGCATTTCCACCGCCTGAGTGAACCAATTCAGCTGACCATGCGTATCGTTGGTAGTCCTGCCAACGTGCAAAGGTAGTGGTGACATGCGTATGATGCTTGCTGCGGCTTTGGCCGTATGTCTCAGTGGTCCAGCTCTGGCCGACCTGGTCAAGGTCGATGATCAGACACGGTTCGTTCAATTGGTGAATGGCAAAACCCTCACACGTCCGTTCGTCAAATTGACTGTACGACCCGACGGCCGGATCGAGGGGCGCGGCGCCCGTTGGGATGTCGAGGGCACATGGTCATGGAAAGACGGTTACTTCTGTCGAGACCTGTTCTGGGGTGGCGACGCGCTTGGCTACAATTGCCAGGAAGTGCAGGCAACGGATGACGGTCGTATCAAGTTCACGTCCGACCGGGGGGCCGGTGACAGCGCGATGTTCCGCCTGCGCTAAACGCGATCAGAAGTCGACCGCGATCCCTTTTTTCTCCCAATCCCCATAGCGAACGGGCTCAGGTCCGTCTCGGCCGCCCAACTCGGTTGGCAGGTTCATTTCCTTAGCAGCCCTGCGCCGTTCCTCTGCCTCGGCCAGCGCGCGCTGGGCGGCAGGGGGCAAATCGGCGTCTGTTTGCGGCGGCATCTCCGTCGGTGTCTCGGGAGTGGGGGCTGGCGGGTCGGTTTGCGGCGCTTCGGTTGGCGCGGGCGCAGGTATCGGATCTGGTGTCGACGGGATACCCGGTGGCGCATCGGGGCGATTTGGATCGTCTGACATGGTGGGTTCCTCTTGGGTCGTGCCCTTGATATACGCCCGACCTTCGGCCCCGCAAGCGGGTGCGACAGCAAGCATCGGGAACAGACATGAGCGACAAACCCGCAAAAGATGGCGGCCTGCCCGCACGCCGCAGCGCCATTTACCTGCTGGATCAGATCATCGGCGAAGGCAAATTGCTGCCGGAACTGATCGGGGCAGGCGCGCTGGATCGTCTTGATCCTGCCGATCGCGCCAGGGCACAAAGGCTTGCGACCGAAACCTTGCGCGGGATGGAGCGGGCCGACCGCATCCTGCAAAAACATCTTCAAAAGTATCCGCCGCTAACAGTGCGCAACGCCCTGCGCGTCGGAACTGTTGAACTGTGTGCGGGTGAGGCGGCGCATGGCGTCGTCAACTCGATGGTGAATGTCGTGTCGCGTCACAAGCGCTATGGGCACCTCAAGGGGCTTGTGAATGCCGTGCTGCGCAAGGTGGCGGACAAGGGGCCCGAGCAATGGCCGACCTTGCGTACACCGCGCCTGCCAAAGTGGTTGCGTGGCCCGCTGGTCGATGCGTGGGGTGGCGAAGCGGTACTGACGATGGAAAGCGGACACTTTGCAGGTGCGCCGCTGGATTTGAGTGTGCAAGGCAGTGTAGAGGATGTGGCCAAGGCCGTTGGGGGCACGGTGTTGCCGACTGGATCAGTGCGCCTGACGGATGCGGGGCAGGTCTCGGCCCTGCCGGGGTTCACCGATGGGCAATGGTGGGTGCAGGATGCCGCTGCGGCCATTCCGGCCCGCGTTCTGGATGCGCAGAAGGGTGAGGCGGTTCTGGACCTTTGCGCGGCGCCCGGAGGTAAGACACTGCAACTGGCTGCGACCGGTGCCGATGTGACAGCCGTCGATATTTCCGAAGGACGGATGGAGCGGGTGAAGCAGAACCTTGTGCGCACCAAACTGTCGGCCAAGACGCAGGTGGCGGACGCGTTTGAGGTCACGGGGCAATACGACGCTGTTCTGCTCGACGCACCTTGTTCGGCCACGGGCACGATCCGTCGCCACCCTGATTTGCCCTTTGCCAAGGATGGGTCGGAGTTTGGCGCATTGATCGACCTGCAGGTACGTATGCTTGATCACGCCCTTACCTTGCTCAAGCCGGGCGGGCGCATGGTGTTTTGCACCTGTTCCCTGCTTCCAGATGAAGGCGAGATTCAGGTGGAAGAGGCGCTGGGCCGGCATCCATCTCTAACCATCGATCGGGCGGCTTTGGACCGTCCAGGCATCGACACCGCGTGGATCACCGACGAGGGCGGATTGCGCCTGCGCCCGGACCACTGGGCGGATCAGGGCGGCATGGATGGCTTCTATGTCGCGTGCTTGCGCAAGACGGGCTGACATCGCGTGACTCACGCAAAAACACTCGCTAGAGTGCTGCCCAAAACGCCGTAGACGCGTAGAGGCAGAGAGCATGTCCACCCTGAGCGGGCTCACCGCACGAAAAACACGGTTCCTGAACCGTTGGCACGCACGCCGTGCAACGCAGGCCAAGGCGGTGACGGCGTTCGTGTCGTCCCCGGAGCCGCGCACCATCGGCAGCTTTGCCAAGGGTCGGCAGCTGGTTGCTGGGAACTACCTGTTCGCGGGCGCATTGATCGAAGCCAAGGGCATGATGATTTGGGAGATCAGCGCTCCGGACCGCGCCTACATGGACGAAATCCACGGCTTTGCGTGGTTGGATGACCTTGCCGCCGTCGGTGACGTAACCACCCGCGAGTTGGGCCAGGCTTGGCTGTGGGGGTGGATTGAACGCTATGGCCGCGGGCGTGGCCCCGGCTGGACGCCGGACCTGACGGGGCGCCGTCTCATTCGCTGGATCAACCACGCCTTGTTTTTGTTGCGCGGTCACGAAGTGCCCGCCACCGACGCGTTCTACCTTAGCCTCGCGCAACAAACCCGTTTTCTGGCCAGGCGATGGCATGCGGCGGCTCCGGGCCTGCCACGGTTCGAGGCACTGACCGGGCTGATCTATGCAGGCTTAGCACTGGAGGGGATGGAGGATCTGACCCCACCCGCTGTCGCGGCATTGGCGAAGGAATGTGGCGACCAGATCGACGAACAGGGCGGCCTTCCAACGCGCAATCCCGAAGAACTGCTTGAAGTCTTTACCCTGCTGACATGGGCCGTGGCCGCCTTGGAGGAATCAGCGAAGCCTGTGCCGGACACATGCACTGCCGCCATTGAACGGATTGCCCCGACATTGCGCACCTTGCGCCATTCCGATGGTGGCTTGGCCCGGTTTCACGGCGGTGGGCGCGGGCAGGAGGGATGGTTGGATCATGCGTTGGCGGCGTCCGGCGTCAAGACACGGCAACCCGACGGATTATCGATGGGGTATGCGCGCCTCAGCTCGGGTCGCACGAGTGTGATCATCGATGCTTCTGCGCCGCCCAAGCCGGAGGCAGGGTACAATGCGCACGCTTCGACCCTTGCCTTCGAGGTGACATCGGGACGGCGCCCGTTGATCGTGAATTGTGGGTCCGGCGCGAGTTTCGGCGCCGATTGGCGCCGTGCAGGCCGCGCCACACCGTCGCATTCGGCCCTGTTACTGGATGGGTATTCCAGTGCGCGCTTGGGCGATGCGGAACGGGCCACGGCCCGTGAGACGCTGATCGATGCGCCCGTCCATGTCCCCATCGAAATCAATCACGCCCCCGACGGATTGCGTTTTCAGGGCGGGCATGACGGCTACGTTCAGACTCATGGCCTGACCCATGCGCGCCAGCTTGAGTTGACGTTTGATGGGCGAGGTATTGCAGGCGAAGACATGTTGCTGGCCATGGAGGACAGTGAAAAACGGTTATTTGACAGGGTGATGGACGCCAAGAAGCTGGCTGGTGTGCCGTTCGATATTCGCTTCCACCTGCACCCGGAGGTGGATGCAGAACTGGATATGGGTGGGTCTGCCGTGTCCATGGCGCTGAAGAGTGGAGAGATCTGGGTGTTCCGGCATGATGGCATCCGTGACCTGTCGCTGGAACCGAGTGTGTATCTGGAAAAGGGCCGTCTCAAACCCCGTGCCACGCAGCAGATCGTCTTGTCGGGGCGTGCGATGACTTTCGCCACCCGCGTGCGCTGGTCCTTGTCCAAAGCGCAGGAAACTGCCATGGGCATCCGCGACCTGAGCCGGGATGAACCCGGCGAAGTATATGACTAAAGGAATGCTGCCAACATGACCGACCTGACCCCCGTCCGCCGCGCTTTGCTCTCTGTTTCAGACAAGACCGGACTGGTTGACTTTGCCACCGCGCTGGCTGGCTATGGGGTTGAGCTGCTGAGCACGGGTGGGACCGCCCGCACGCTGCGCGAGGCCGGGCTGGCGGTGAAGGATGTGAGCGAAGTCACCGGCTTTCCCGAGATGATGGACGGTCGGGTCAAAACGCTGCACCCGGTGGTGCATGGCGGTCTGTTGGCGCTGCGGGACAACGACGATCATGTCGCGTCCATGACCGAGCACGGGATCGGTGCCATCGATCTGGTGGTCGTGAACCTTTACCCGTTCGAAGAGACCGTAGCCAAAGGCGCGGACTACGCCGAGGTGATCGAGAATATCGACATTGGTGGTCCTGCTATGATCCGCTCGGCGGCCAAGAACCATGGCTTTGTGAACATCGTTGTCGATGTCGAGGACTACGAAGTCGTGCTGGCCGAACTGGCGGCGCAAGACGGCCAGACAACCTATACTTTGCGCCAGCGGTTGGCACAGACGGCCTATACTCGGACGGCGGCCTATGACACGGCGGTCAGCACTTGGATGGCAGCTCAGGTGGGTGAGACACCGCGCCGCCGAAACTTCGGCGGGCAGTTGGCGCAGACCCTGCGCTATGGCGAGAACCCACATCAGGCAGCGGCGTTCTATACTGATGGCTCCGCCCGCCCCGGGGTTGCGACGGCCACCCAGCATCAGGGCAAGGAGCTGTCCTATAACAACATCAACGACACCGATGCCGCGTTTGAGTTGGTGAGCGAGTTCGCAGGCCAAGGCCCCGCCTGCGCCATCATCAAGCACGCCAATCCGTGCGGTGTGGCGACCGGAACGACGTTGAAAGAAGCTTATAGCCGCGCCTTTGATTGCGACCGCACCTCAGCCTTTGGCGGGATTATCGCGCTGAACCATGAACTGGACGTGGACACGGCTAAAGAAATTACTGGCATTTTCACAGAGGTGGTAATTGCCCCAGGCGCCAGCGCGGAAGCGCGTGAGGTGTTCGCGGCCAAGAAAAACTTGCGCCTGCTGACGACCGATGGTCTGGCAGACGCCTCTGCCGCGTCGCTTGCTGTCAAGCAAGTGTCCGGCGGGTTTCTGGTGCAAGACAAGGATGTGGGGCGGATCACCCGCGACGACCTGAAAGTCGTGACCAAACGTCAGCCTTCCGATCAAGAACTGAGTGATCTGCTATTCGCCTGGACGGTTGCCAAGCACGTGAAGTCGAACGCGATCATCTATGTCAAGGATGGCGCAACTGTTGGTGTTGGTGCCGGTCAAATGAGCAGGGTCGACAGCACGCGCATCGCCGCACGCAAGGCGCAGGACATGGCCGAGGTGATGGGCCTGCCTGCCCCGCTGACCCAAGGCTCTGTCGTCGCTTCCGATGCGTTCTTTCCCTTTGCCGATGGTTTGATTACCGCAGCCGAAGCGGGCGCCACGGCTCTGATACAGCCCGGCGGTTCCATGCGCGATGATGAGGTGATAGCCGCCGCCGACGAGGCCGGGTTGGCAATGGTCTTTACCGGCATGCGGCATTTCCGGCATTGAGGGCTGAATGAAACTGCTCTGGATATCTGCGGCGATCGCCTTCCTGCTCGACCAAGCGTCGAAGTACTGGGTGATCCACGTGTTGGGCGTGTCGCAATTCAAGCCAATTGACGTACTGCCGCCGCTGTTGAATTTCCGGTATGGCGAAAACCGGGGGATCAACTTTGGATTGTTCGGAGATGGCACCAGCGTGTGGGCGCTGATCGCTGTTGCAATCGTGATCTGTGTGGGCGTTCTGTGGTGGGTGTGGAAACATCCGCAGGGGCGCCTGGCCTACGCGAGTGCGGGTTTGCTGATCGGCGGAGCATTGGCAAATGTGCTCGATAGAGTGCTGTACGGCTTCGTTCTGGATTTCCTGAACATGTCGTGCTGCGGCATCAACAACCCGTTTGTATTCAATGTTGCCGACATCTTCATATTTGCGGGCGCCATCGGCCTTGTCTTCTTTGGCACCGAAGGTGCGGCTCGAAAAAAGGGCGCGTGACAAGGTGGGCGAAGCTGCGATAAAGCTCGCTGTCAAAGGGAGACTTCCAATGCGTCTGATCGCATGTGCCATGATAGCCGTGACCTGCCTCGCTGCGTGCGAGAACAAAGGCTTGCGCCAGGTCACGTCACGTGGTGACGGACCGGATGAGTTCATTGTGGTTCCATCCAAACCGTTGGAACAGCCCGAAAGCTTCTCGGCGTTGCCGCAGCCGACACCCGGCGGGTTCAATCGGACAGATCAACGTCCTTTGGAAGACAGTGTTGCTGCGCTGGGTGGTCAAAGAACATCTCCCAATGCTCCGGTTCCGGGTTCTGATGGGGCGCTGGTCAACCACGCCAGCCGATTTGGCCGCGACGCGAATATCCGCGCGACACTCGCTTCTGCTGATGCAGAGTTTCGCAAGCGTCAATCTCGTTTGACGCAGATCCGTATCGTGCGTGAAGATGTGTACAATCAGGCCTATCGCCGCGAAGCCCTTGATGCCGCCAAAACGGCGCAGACTTTCCAAAATGCGGGAGTTCCAACCCCAACGGCACCGCCACTGGCAACGCGTCGTCGTAGGCGCTAAACCCCTGTTCGCTCACAAACCTGCCAGTAAAGCTTGATCCGCAGCGGTGTGGCCGTATGTGTTGATCAATGTAAACTGCCGAGGTTGTTTCCGACATGCTCCGATTGCGCGCCGCACTTGCCGGCCTTGCCCTGACTGTTTCGTCCATCACCGTGCACGCGGCGCAGGATGCGGTCACGACCTTCACACTCGATAACGGAATGCAGGTGGTTGTGGTCGAAGATCACCGTGCCCCGGTTCTGCAACATATGGTGTGGTACAAAGCGGGATCTGCCGACGAACCGGCTGGTTCATCCGGGATCGCGCACTTTCTGGAACACCTGTTGTTCAAGGCGACGGATACACTTGCAGACGGCGAGTTGTCAGCCACTGTTGCAGCCAATGGTGGCACCGACAATGCGTTCACCAGCTATGACTACACCGCTTATTTCCAACGCGTGGCGGCAGACCGTCTGGAATTGATGATGCGAATGGAAGCCGACCGCATGCGCAACATCAACTTCACGCCCGAGAATGTCGCGACAGAACGCGATGTGATCCTCGAAGAGCGGAATCAACGGACTGACAGCAACCCACGTGCCCTGTATTCGGAACAGATCAACGCTGCGCAGTACCTCAACCACCGCTACGGCGTGCCGATCATCGGCTGGCGGCACGAGATGGAAACGCTGGACATGGATGATGCGCTGGGGTTCTACGACACGTACTACTATCCCAACAACGCGATCCTTGTGGTGTCTGGAGACGTGACGCCAGAAGAGGTGCGTGAACTGGCGGACAAATACTATGGCGTGATCCCGGCCAACCCCGATCTGCCGGAACGGGTGCGATCCCAGGAGCCTCCACAAAATTCTGAGCGCCGCGTGGTCTATCGCGACCCTCGTGTGGGACAAGAATATGTGAGCCGCTCCTATCTGGCACCCGAACGTGATCCCGGCGACCAAGAAGCGGCAGCCGCTCTGACACTGCTGGCCGAAGTGTTGGGTGGTGGGCAGACAAGCTATATGACTGAAAAGCTTCAATTCGAACAGCAAAAGGCCGTGTTCTCCGGCGCATTCTATCGCGGAACCTCGCTTGATGACACGACCTTTGATGTTGTGATCGTGCCGGTTCCCGGTCTCTCGCTGGAAGAGGCGGAGGCCGCCATGGACGAAACGCTTGCCCAATTCCTTGAGGATGGCGTCGACAGTGAGCTGCTGGAGCGCATCAAATACCAACTCCGTGCCAGCCAGATCTATGAACGCGACAATGTCGATGGCATTGCGCGCCGCTATGGCGCGGCGTTGTCCGTCGGGTTGACGGTCGAAGATGTGCAGGCGTGGCCCGATATCCTCCAAGCTGTGACAGAAGAAGATATCATGGAAGCGGCCCGCATGGTTCTGAACCGCAACGCGTCCGTAAC
>NZ_JBYNDP010000201.1:0-4909 GCF_059783535.1 Tateyamaria sp.
TTCGAAGCAGGATGAGCCGGCGCGCGGCCTTGTCGACGACGACCGTGTCGGCGGTCTGGTCGGCAGGGACCATGGGTGGGGGCGTGCCGGAGGCGATGCGCATAGCGACCTGAGTATACGCTAAAACTGCGAAACACAGCACGAAGGCCGCTGTTATTGCGTGTTTGAGTTTCACCTCAATGGCTCCAGCCGTGTAACGCCCACTGCGGCTGCCCGGGCTAGCCCTTCGTCTAAGGACATGGGGATGTACTCTCCGCGTCGCCAAAGCTGCGCCATATCGTCGTAGTGGCGAGACAGGAAGTGGCCGGATTGCCCTGTCGAGATGATGAAGACCGAGGAGTTTGGGTCAGCAAAGTCGTAGACGCCACGATAACCTGCCCCGTGGACGTTGTGGAACGGATCGGAACCGGTGCCCTTGGTCAGCCCCCGCAGGAGTGTGTTGTCGCCACCCGATGTGCTTTGCCGGATGTTCACGAAGTAGCGCAGGATCGGCACGTCTCCCAGCACCTGGTGGTCGTGGGTGGCCTGGTGGGCGTCACCCCAGCGCAGGCTTTCCAACTGGCTGCCATAGGTCTCGTTGATTTCCAGCAGGGCGTCATCCAGCGCCAGGCGGGCCATGTCGGGGCAAGTTTCCACGGGTGCCGATTGGAGCACGTCGCACCAGATGCCTGCACCGTCCACATTGCGGAACACCCGTTCGATGAAGAGCGGCTCCACGTGGGTGAGCGTGTCGGCCATTGGCCCCAACTCGTCGCGGATCAGCCTGTCCTGCAGCTTGCGCAGCCATGCGGCATAGATCAGGGGTTCGGGCCAGTGTTCGTTCATCTCGCCGTTCCATTCGGCAAGCAGCGCCAGGGCGCGTTGGCGTTGGCGTTCGGGCGTGCCGTCGGGGGCGGCTTCGCCGGTGAACCAAAGCTCGGCTCCGATCAAGGGCAGAAGCGAGCGGGCGGTGAAGCTGACGGTATCGAGCTGCGCCTCGATGAAGCTGTCGCGCGTATGGACCTCGCGCGCCTGCATCAGGCGGCGCCAGCGTTGGACGCGCTGGGTGTCGCCCCACACGAAGCTGATGTGATTGGGGAAGGGGCGGTCAACTGTCTTGTTGTTAGTATTGCCGAGAATTCCGCCCACTGGTGAAACGAAGCCGGGGTTGGAGGCATAGGGCATGCGGCCCTGCCAGCGGTTTTCAGATCGCCAGCCGAGGCTGGGTAAGCGCCCCTGACTTTGGTGGTTGGCGTCACGTTTGGGCACAGCGCCGATGGTCTTCATTGCAATCGAGCCGCGGTCGACCAGCGTGATGTTCTGGGCGGGCGCGATGTAGCTTTCGCCTGCGGTGATCGCCTCGGCCACGGTTTGCGACTTCATGATGCCCATAGCGGCGGTCAGGGAGGTGTCGCGCGGGCTGAGTACCGTCCAGCCGAGAGCCGCGACGTGGCCGGGCGGGGTGACCGTGCGCAAGTTGCGGACACTGCCAGGCAGGACTGGGCCATTGTCGGTCCAGCGCAGCGTGAGTGTAACCGGGTCTTCGTCCGCGATTTGCAGGATGGAGTCGCGGGATTCGAAGTCTTTCCAGCCGGTGGGTGTGCGGTACTGCGACGGGTTTTCGGGGTTGAGTTCCTCGATGAATACGTCCTGATCATCGACATAGGCCGTGGTCAGGCCCCAACCGAGCCGGTCGGAGCGCCCAGTCAGCACTGCGGGCATGCCGGGGATTGTGCCGCCGATCACACCACCGGATTGCAGTTCCACCCGTGCAAGATACCAGATCGCGGGGGCAGAAAATCCAAGATGCGGGTCATTGGCGAGCAAAGTGCCGCCAGATGCGGAGCGGGCCGTGGCGGCGGCCCAGGCGTTGGAGGCCCCGGCAAAACCACGTGGTGTGAACGGGGACAAGGGGTGTGGGTCGGCTTCGGCCGTGGCGTAGTCCATCTTAACGCCGGGCACGAGGGACGCGTATTCAGGCAGGCTGGCAATGCCTTCGCCCGGGACATCGGGCAGAATATCGGCCAGCCGTGCTGGGTCGTCGAGTGCCAGAGACATGCGGGCGCGCAGCACCTCTTCGCTGAGGTGTCCGGAGAGTTGCAGGCCCATCAGTTTCGCCACGGCGATGCTGTCGGCAGGCCTCCAGGGGGCGAGGGGTGTGTTGAACAGGAACATCTCGGGCGCGCCACGTCCCAGAGCCTCGGCATTGATCTGGTCGAGGCGGGCGTTCACGCCCGACGCGTAGGCCTCGAGCGCTGCACTGGTGGCCGCGTCCTGCGCCGCGACCGACTGGACGGAGAGGCGGTAGATGTCGAGGCGGCGAACAAAGCTGTCGATATCGACGGTTGTTGTGCCGAAGAGCTCACTTAGGCGCCCTTGGGCCGTGCGGCGGAGCATCATCATCTGCCAGAGCCGGTCCTGTGCATGAGCAAAGCCGAGGCCATGGAACACGTCTGTGTCCGTTTCGCCAAAGATATGCGGGACATTGGCGTTGTCGCGCACGATCTCGACCGGGGCCGAAATGACGGGCACCCGTACGCGGGCATCGTAGTTGGGCAGCGAGCGCGCAGCGAGGTAATAGACCATGCCGACACCCAGAACGGCCAGCACGATCAGCGCCGCCGTCAGGCGGACAAGCCACTGAAACACCACTGCCATTCTGCCTGACTCCTGCACGTTGCTGCGTTGACCCTTGGGCCACGACTGTTAGGTAGGCATGGACGGAAGCGCAAGCCGTAGGCGACGCAAAGAGACGAGGGATCACGATGGCGAAACTGGCATTCTTGGGTATGGGCGTCATGGGCGCACCGATGGCGGGGCATTTGCAAAAGGCCGGGCACGAGGTCACTGTTTACAATCGTACCGCCGCGCGGGCGCAGGATTGGGTGAATGTCCATGGTGGTGCGATGGCGACCACACCGCGTGCGGCTGCGACGGGTGCGGATTTCGTGATGGCCTGCGTTGGGAATGACAACGATTTGCGGTCCGTTTGCCTGGGCGACGATGGTGCCTTTGCCGGCATGGGCAGTGGCACCGTTTTTGTCGATCATACAACCGTTTCGGCCAAGGTGACGGCAGAACTGTATGCGGCCGCTGATGCGAAGCAGGTCAGTTTTGTCGATGCGCCGATTTCCGGTGGTCAAGCCGGGGCCGAGAACGGTCAGCTGTCCATAATGTGCGGTGGGGATCAGGGCGCTTATGACCGGGCCGAGCCGATCATGCAGGCCTACGCCAAGCTGTGCCGACGTATTGGTGAGAGCGGTGCGGGTCAGATGACAAAGATGTGCAACCAGATTGCCATTGCGGGTGTGGTTCAGGGCCTGTCTGAAGCGCTGCATTTTGCCGAGAAAGCGGGTTTGGACGGGCGCGCGGTCGTCGAGGTCATTTCACAGGGCGCTGCTGGGTCTTGGCAGATGTCGAACCGGTACGAGACTATGCTAGACGATCATTTTGATCATGGCTTTGCCACCGATTGGATGCGCAAGGATCTGGGGATTTGCCTGGATACAGCGGATGAGAACGGAGCCAGCCTGCCAGTGACGGCGCTGGTCGATCAGTTCTACAAGGATGTGCAGAATATGGGTGGCGGGCGTTGGGATACGTCGAGCCTGTTCAAGCGGCTGCGCAACATTGGGTGAGACCCGGTCCACGTAAGTGTCAAACGCTCCTTGGGAGCGTTTGAGGGTCGAACGGGCGGAGCCCCGGAAAAGTCGGAGGGCGGCACTGTTTGCTGCGCAAATGCGCCCGCCCACCGACCCGGGTGACCGAACCCCAAATCCATTGCGCGTTGGAGCGCCCAGTTGAGCAACGGTGTGGCTGGCAGCTTTTCGATGAAAAGCTACCTTTGCCACTGGTCGCGTCTGCCTGCGCAGCCGTGACCTTTTAAGGAATGATCCGCGTGTATTTGGTGCCTTCGAGCGTCGCACCGATGCGCAGGCCAGCGCGGGCAAAGACGGCTGCGAGAACCGGGGACAGGGCTGTCGTGGTATCTGCCGCCACGCTGTCACCCTGGTCGGATACGACATATTCAAGGTCTGCACCTGCGGCCCAACCGGGGCTGCGGCGGAAGTCGGTCAGTGCCTCGGGCGTCATGAAGAAGAGCACATGTGCGAATTGCTGTGCACCGATCTGAAGGCCGCCTGAGCCTTTGATCACTGAGTAGTAGTCGACCGTCGCGTTGTCGACGCGCAGCGCGCCCCGTCCGTAGGCGCCGCCGAAACCCAAGCCAGCCTCGGTGACAAGCGGCATCACCAGCATGCCGTTTGCTTTTTGCGCAAGGTCCACCGTGTTGGGGTAGCTGCGATACATCTCGTCCAGCGTGACATCCACGCGGCTGTCGATCAGCGCGCTGCCGCGGCTTCCCACACCATTTCCACATGCTGCCAACACGCCCGTGCTGGCAAGCGCCCCTGCGGCGAATGCACGCCGCGAGATCCCGTTCGTTTTCATTTTGAACCGCCTGTATAGCTCTTGGTTGTGCGCGGTTTGGCCGCGCTTGTGCGCAAATATACGCCGATTGCACGTGGCTGTCACTAGGTGGTCATGGGTGCGCGGGTTTCTGCCATGTTTTTTGGGGCCCTGCCCGCGGCATGCAACCTCCCCCTGGATTTTTTTGAAACAGGGTTTTCGCAGGCTTCCTGAAAAAGCCGTGGGGCGGCGTTTTGCCCCCGCGCGGGGGAAAGTTTCCCCTTTAGGCGGATGTGTTGACGTTCAGCAGCCTGGCCGCCGCAGGGGCGAAGTAAGTCAGGATGCCGTCGCAGCCCGCGCGTTTGAAGGCCATCAGGCTTTCCATCATCACGCGGTCGTGGTCCACCCAGCCATTTGCGCTGGCCGCTTCGATCATCGCGTATTCGCCCGACACCTGATAAGCGAAGGTTGGCGCGCCGAAGCTGTCTTTGACCCGGCGGCAGATGTCGAGATAGGGCAGGCC
>NZ_JBYNDP010000202.1:0-4871 GCF_059783535.1 Tateyamaria sp.
CCGCTGGTGCGGATGAGATCGCTGTGTTCGGCTCAGCGAGCGAAGGGTTTTCGCGTGCCAACGTTAACGCCAGCATCGACGAGTCGCTGGATCGCTTTGCCCCGGTCATCGATGCCGCGCGCGCCGTCGATCTGCCCGTGCGGGGCTATGTGTCGTGCGTGGTGGAATGCCCCTATGACGGCGCGGTCGACCCCGACGCGGTGGCGCGCGTTGCGGACCGTCTGTTTGCCATGGGCTGTTATGAGATCAGTCTGGGGGACACCATCGGACAGGGCACGCCGGACGCGGTTGCACGCATGCTGCTTGCTGTGCGCGATGTGGTGCCTGTGGGCCGTCTGGCCGGGCATTTTCACGACACAAATGGACGGGCGCTCGACAACATCGATGCCTCTCTTGCGCTGGGCGTTCGGGTCTTTGACGCGGCCGTCGGTGGTTTGGGCGGATGCCCCTATGCGCCGGGAGCGGCGGGCAATGTCGCCACCGAAGCGGTGGCAGCGCATTTGGCGCGTTTGGGATACGAGACCGCGCTTGATCAGTCGCTGATCGAAGAAGCCGCCGAAATGGCACGTAGCATGCGCAATACCGCATAAGGCAAGGAAAAGAACCGTGACTGACACTCTTTCGATCACTGTTGATCCACGCGGCGTTGCGACGCTGCTGCTGGACCGTGCGGACAAGCACAACGCGATGAATGCGGCCATGATTGCTGACTTGCACGAGGCAGCCAAGGCGCTGGGCAGCGACGACACCGTTCGTGTTGTCGTTCTTGCTGCAGCGGGCAAAACATTCTGCGCTGGTGGTGATCTGGGTTGGATGCGCGAACAGATGCAGTCGGATGCGGAAACGCGAGCGCATGAGGCCGGCAAGCTTGCGCATATGCTGCACGCATTAAACACCATGCCGAAACCTCTCATCGGGGCCTTGCACGGCAATGCCTTTGGGGGCGGGGTCGGGATGGCGTCGGTCTGCGACATTGCGATCGGGGCGGATCACATCAAGATGGGTCTGACGGAGACTCGGCTTGGCATTATCCCGGCCACAATTGGTCCCTATGTTGTCGCGCGGATGGGCGAGGGGCGCGCCCGGCGCGTGTTCATGTCGTCTCGGCTCTTTGATGCTTCCGAAGCGGTTGAGCTTGGCCTTTTGGCCAAGGCGGTCCCGGCGGACGATCTGATGCAAGCCGTTGAGGCCGAAGTGGCCCCATATCTGAGCTGCGCACCCGGTGCGGTTGCCGCCGCCAAGGCGCTGGCGCGGGAGTTTGGCCCCCGGATCGACTACCAGACGATTGCCACGTCCATCGGCGCTCTGAAAGCGCGCTGGGAAACCGAAGAGGCTGCGGAGGGCATCGACGCATTCTTTGCCAAGCGCAAGGCAGCTTGGGTGCGCACCTAGCCTTCGCTCTCACCGGCAAATGCAGAACGTTTCCTGCGCAGAGCTGTTGAAACAAATTCGGTGAAGGTGGCGATGCGCGGCACGGCACGCAAATCCGCGTGTGTCAGCACCCAGATCGGCAGGTATGGCATAAGCGGAAGGCCGGGCACGCGCGCAAGGTCCGGATCCGTATCGCCGATGATGCACGCCACGCGCGAGGCGCCAAGACCGGCACGCATCGCCCCCAACATGGCCACCATGTCATCAAGGGCCATTGCTGTTGTCGTATTTGGATATACGGCCATTACTTCCTTGGGCGTCGGGTGCCAATGTAGGAAGCGCAACCACCGCAAAGCGCGATTGGGGTCGCTTTCAAGCTCTGCCATATAGGTTTTGCTCGCGTAGACAGCCGATTTCTGAACAGCCACCTGCCGCCCGACCAAATCCGGATCAGGGGTGTCCGAGATCCGAATGGCCACATCGGCCTCGCGTTCCGCAAGGTTCAGCGTTTCGATGCTGCCGATAATGGTCAATTCGATGTCGGGATGAGCTTGCGCAAACTCACCAAGGATCGGTGCGAGCACAGATTGCACCATCAAATGCGGGGCCGTAACGGTCAGCGGACCACTCAGTGCAACATCGCGTGCCGCAATCGCACGCGACAGGCTGGCATGTTCGATTTCAAATGCTTCTGCCGTTCGCGCGGCGTCACGACCGGCTTGGGTGGGCACGTAACCGGAAGGGCGGCGATCAAACAGGGATGCGCCAAGCGCCGCTTCCGCCGCCGAAATCCGGCGCGAGACTGTGGCGTGATTGACCCCAAGCGCCCGGGATGCGCCACTTATGCCTCCGTTCCGAACAGTCTCCAGAACATATTTCAGATCGTTCCAATCCATATCAACCTCGTTTGCATCGACGCACCCGATCGTTTTTGCACATGGTTTGCGCAAATACTCTCATTTTTCTCACAGGGTGGCTGTGGTCAAGATACGTGGACGCTCAAAATGAAAAGGATGGAAACCATGACCACGCATGCCGTTGTGATGATGCGGATCACAAACCCGGAAAACCTCGCGCAGTACCGTGAGCAAGCTGCCGGTGCACTTGCGCGACATGGTGGGGAAGTGTTGCAGGCTTCTCCTGAACCGATTGCACTTGAGGGCGCTCCGGTGATGCCGGATGTGATCGCGGTTCTGCGGTTTCCTGATCGTGCTGCGGCCGAAGCATGGAAAGCTGACCCAGAATTGCAAAGCATACATGAATTGAGACGCGCCAGCGGCAGTTCGGACATCATACTGATGTGATCATCGCGTGTGTCGCAGCAATCGTTGGACACAAGCAAACAGTCCGAAGGGCCGGCCAGCCCTTCGGTTTGATTTTGTTTTACCTTAGGTCAATATTTCGATATTTCTCATTGAGTAGGCTGCGCTATATTGCGCGTGACAGATTGCGCAATGGATCCCGGAAGATGGCAGATTTTGCATTTGATTTCAGCCATATGGATGAGTTTGACAAACTTGCGCGCGCCGTAAAAACAAAGCTGAACGGCCAAACAAGCTTGATCAGTGTACGACAAGACGACGCGATCCTTGCTTTGGGTCATTCGACCAGGTCAACGCGGCTCGAAGATCGCTTGTTTGCTGCGCAAGACACGATCTGCACGTACACCATGCAAATCCGGGCGCCGCTGCGTGTTGCTGACGTTCCAAACCACAGTTGCTGGCGCCACGCGCCGGTTACGACAAGCCTGAATATCGGTGCTTACCTTGGCGTGCCTGTTCGATTGAACGAAGGCGACCCCATCGGCGCCCTGTGCGTGCTTTCAAATGCGCCACGCATCTGGAGTGACGACGAGCTCGCCTATCTCGAGACAATTGCTGATCTGATCGGCAGTAAGATTGAGCGGCTCATGCTGCGATATGAGCAAAAGGCGCTGAGTGATGCACTGGCCGAAAACGACGCAATCCTGACCACACTTGCCGAGACAAGCGGCAAAGCCATCACCGTTCACAATGATGCAGGTGAATTGGTTTTTGCAAATGCGGCACTGCGCGCGGATTTGGCGCTTACATATCAGGAACTGCTGGCACTTCCTCACGTCGCGCAGCGGCTTGCCAGTGATGGCGCAAGGTCGGGTGCAGTATCGGTCAGCGCGCCCGGTCGTCCAAGCCAGGCACTGCATGTTCAGCTCTACGCGCCAAAGGAAGGATTGACGCTCGCCGAGTGGAGCCGGAGCGACGCGTCGATCACATTTATCTGAAGACGCTGCGTCGAAATCACCCGGTAATTTCCGCGACTTCCTGCACCTGCCTTTATTGACCCTGCCGGGTGGCACGCGTAAACCCATTGGCAGCCAATCCTGCCACTTGACCTGGCGCACTCACGCTCGCGCCAAGAAAAGGAGCCCAACGTGGAAGAGATGTTGCGGGAGTATCTCCCCATTCTCGTTTTTCTGGCCGTCGCCATCGGCCTCGGACTTGTCCTTATCCTAGCTGCTGTGGTCCTTGCTGTGCGCAACCCGGATCCTGAAAAAGTGTCGGCTTACGAATGCGGATTCAACGCGTTTGACGATGCACGCATGAAGTTTGATGTGCGGTTCTATCTTGTGTCGATCCTGTTCATCATCTTCGACCTCGAGATTGCGTTCCTGTTCCCCTGGGCCGTTGCCTTCCAGGATGTGAGCATGGCCGGTTTCTGGTCCATGATGGTGTTCCTTGGTGTCCTGACCATTGGCTTTGCCTATGAGTGGAAGAAGGGGGCGCTGGAATGGCAATGACGGATACAGCCGGTCCCGCCTATGCTGGCGGCGACAAGGATCACGCGACCCAGGCCCTGAATGCCGAGCTGCAGGACAAGGGGTTTCTGCTGACGTCAACCGACGACATCATCAACTGGGCGCGCACCGGTTCGCTGCACTGGATGACATTCGGTCTGGCCTGCTGCGCGGTCGAGATGATGCACACCTCCATGCCGCGCTATGACCTTGAGCGGTTCGGTACGGCGCCTCGTGCCTCTCCACGCCAGTCTGACCTGATGATCGTGGCGGGCACGCTCACAAACAAAATGGCACCTGCTCTGCGCAAGGTCTACGACCAGATGCCCGAGCCGCGCTACGTGATCTCCATGGGCTCCTGCGCCAATGGCGGTGGCTACTACCACTACAGCTATTCCGTGGTGCGCGGTTGCGACCGCATCGTCCCGGTCGACGTCTACGTCCCCGGCTGCCCACCCACAGCCGAAGCACTGCTTTACGGCATTATGCAGCTGCAACGCAAAATCCGCCGCACCGGCACCATCGTCCGGTAAGGAGAGCCCATGTCCGAAGCAATGACCGAACTTGGCACCTATCTTGAAGCCAAGCGCCCCGACTGCGTATTGTCCTGGGATGTGACCCATGGCGAGCTGAACGTGGATGTTGCTCCAACCAGCCTGACGGGCTTTGTCGAGTTCATCACCTCCGACAGCACCTGCCGCTTCTCGTCGCTCGTGGACATCACCGG
>NZ_JBYNDP010000058.1:0-15900 GCF_059783535.1 Tateyamaria sp.
CTCGAAGGCCTCTCAACCGAAGGCCTCGAAAACGCCTGACACCTTCTTCTGGCCCAAAAGCTCGAGGGGGCCGACAGCCCCCTCGTCAGCAAAAAATGGATCGCGTGCGCGCCAGCGCGCATTGACTTCATGTGCTCGGTTCGGCGAGCGACTGGATCACCGCCCCATCCTGAGCGACAAGGCCCAGGCTAATGCGGTCAGCGCAAGCAGCACCACAACGGCAACAGTCCAGCCCAGTGCGGCAAACACCTGCCCGATGACAAAGGCCCCGGCAATCCCGCCCAGATAATAGCTGGCCAGGTACAACCCGTTGGCCGCCGCCTGGTCGTGTGTGGCCGTGCGCCCCACATACCCCGTGGCAACAGACTGGGCAAAAAACAAGCCCGCCCCAACCAGCGCCAGCCCCAACAGGAACACTGCCAACACAGGCATCAGCAACAACACCAAGCCCACCAATGACACGGCAATCGCACCATGAAAGCTCGCCCGCGCGCCGTACCGCGCAACGGATGCGGCCGCCAGGGGCGTCGTCAGGATCGCCGGGGCAAAAACGAAATACACCACCCCGATCATCGTCTGCGGCAAATCAAATGGCGCCTGGGCGAGAATGAAATTGGCATAGGTGAAGGTCGCCACAAACACGAACAACAGGATGAACCCGATGCCCACCATCGCAACCAGCTTCGCGTTTTTCAGATGATCCAACCACGCCTCGATGACCGATGAACCGTCGCCCGTATCATGGCCACGGCTGTCCCGCGCCCCGATATAGAAATAGGCGATCACCGCCCCGATCAGGTTCAGCGCCGCAAAGCCATAGAAGCTTTCAGCAAGGCCAAAGTTCCCGGCAATCTCGGACGCCAGCAACCGCCCCAACAGGTTCGACGCGACATTCCCCGTGATATAGGCCGCCATCGCCCCACCAATGGCAGTCAGCGAACATTCCTCGCTCAGATAGGTCAACGTCAGCGTAAAGGCGGCGGACATGAAAACACCTTGCGCCACCCGCAGCAAGGTAAAGGTGGTCAGATCATCGGTTGAGGCCAGCAGCATGGTCGGAATGCTCAGCAGCGCCAGACAGATCCAGATCCCCCGCTTACGATCGATCCGCCGGGCAAAGATGGCCACCAGAAGCGACGCAAATGCCATCCCGATGGTCGAGGCATTGACGGCAAAGCCCATCGCAGCAGGCGACACGCCATAGGTCTCGACCAACGTGGGCAGCAAAGCCTGCGAGCCAAACAGGTCGATCAGCGTCAGAAAGGCGATCAGCGCGATCATGGTTGAGCGGCGGATCACCATACGGCGATCCTCCGGCGTCTTTTTGGCCAGCTGTTCAGCCATCCCGGTCATCTGGGCTGTCACAGCCATGACATATGTCTCCTCTGGCACATGTCCGGGCGCGACAACGCCCCGAAAACAAAGGTTAAAAAGTGGTTAGCACGAAATGCAAGCCATTGATAAGCAATCATTTTATGTGTTTGTCCCCGCGGGGACAAACCACCAGACCGCGCCCCAGCTCCCATATTTACTGCCCCGCGTGATGCGCCTGCACGCCGACCTGCGGCACACCTTCGGTCTCCGCGATGGGTTCCACCACACCAAAGAACAGCACCGCCGGGGTATCGCCCATGTTCTGCCAATAGGCTTGCGCGCCACCACCCAGATGTGTGCCCTCTTCAGCCGCCAAAGTCACCGGCGTGTCGCTGTCGGACCGGTGCTCAATCACCGCCCCGTCCCACACCCAGACCTGCAAAGGCTCACCTGCAGCCACAAAGCTGGGCAGGACTCCACCCGGCTCGATCACGGCGCGGTAGGCGGACAGGGCCAGACCATCCCCTTTTTCACCATCGTAGTGCCCTTCGATATCAACCAGACCCAGCAACTCCAACACGGCCCCAAATTGATCCGGCAGGTCAAAGTCCTGTTGCGCGGGTGTGTCCGCAACCACCGCCTCACCCGGCGCATTGAACACATCAAAGGCGATCAGGCGCACATCCTCGGGCCCTTCGTTCAGCCACCAGTGGGTGACATCCCCCTCTTCCAGGCTCAGGCCTCCGGCGCTGTGCTTGATCCGCTCGGCGGCATCGCTGCGATATTCGAAAATCTCGCCGGTCAGGGTGAACACAATGGCCGGGCGGTCGGCATGGCTGTGGATCGGCACGATGCCCGTGTCGCCCGAGATATTCCAGGACCGCGTGCGCAGGTTGTACCCGGCAATCTGACCCAGGCCCTCCTCGGCCAGCGGCGCGTTCGCAATGGGTTCGTTCGAGATATTGTTGGGTCCGGACGGCCCCTCCAACCCATTCAGGACGCGGGTCTTCACGCTGTCCAGGTCAAGGGCAAAGGCGGTCGTGCCGAGCGCCGCAATAGCGAGCCCGAGTGTAGCCGTTCGAAATGTCATGGGTTCATCCTTTTCTGGAGTTCAACTCGACCATGTTGCCCCCGTGGGGCGCACCAAAGTCATCAAACATCGCACGCAGATCCAGCGTGCTTTCCTTCTCGATCTTGTCGAAGTTCCCGGTCAGCCACCGGTCCGCATGTTCGCGTCCCAGGTCCCGCAAATGGATCAGGAACGCCCATTCGGAGTTCAGCTTGGATGATGCATCAAGTGCCAGCATGTCGTCGCAACCGTCAATCATATGCATGTTCATCACGCGGTATTCGTTGTCGGACAGAGCGCCATCGTCGATCAACCGATGCACCAGATCGATAGTGCGCAAGTCCCGCAAAAGCGAGGCGTTGAACGTGATTTCGTTCATCCGGTTCTGGATGTCCCGCGCGCGGCGCGGGGTGCCGGGACGTTTCAGCGGGTTGATCTGCACGATCACGATGTCCGAAGACGGCGAGTGATCGATGAACGGAAACAGCACCGGGTTGCCCATGTATCCGCCGTCCCAATAGGGCACGCCATCAATCTCGACAGCCTTGAACATATTGGGCAGGCAGGCCGAGGCCATCACCACGTCCAGCGTCACCTCGTGCCGATGAAAAACGCGCGCCCGTCCGGTTTCGACATTGGTGGCCGAAATATACAACCCCATGTCGTCGCACTTGGCGACCTTGTCGAAGTCGATGAAATCCTCAACCACGTCTCGCAACGGATTCAGGCCCAGGGGGTTCAGGTCGTAGGGCGAAGCCATCCGGCTCATCATGTCCATCATCAGGTAACCGGGCGAGGCATCGAGCGACCACGAGCCCAGCATCATGTCGAGCGGCGTGCGCTTGATCGGGCTGCCCTGACCCGCGCGGCTGACCGCACGCCAGAAATCCTCGAGCGCCTTCCGAGCGCCTGCCGCACCGTCATCGTACATGCCCTGCGTTGCGACGACCGCGTTCATGGCCCCGGCAGAGGTGCCACTGACCGCCTCAATCCACAGACGGTCCTCTTCGAACATCCGGTCAAGGACGCCCCATGTGAAGGCGCCATGCGATCCCCCGCCCTGCAGGGCAAGGTTGATGGATTTCTCGTGCCGTTTGGCGCGGCCATTGGTGGCTGACATGTCCCCGCCCTCCTACTGTGCGACCCAGCCACCATCAACCGGCATCGCGATGCCGGTGACAGAAGCTGCGGCCTCGGAGGCGAGGAAGGTGCAGACGGCACCCAGCTGTTCGACGGTGACGAATTCCTTGGTCGGTTGGGCCGCCAGCAACACGTCACGCTTCACCTCGTCCTCGGTGATCCCGCGCGCCTTGGCGGTGTCGGGAATTTGCCCCTCGACCAGCGGGGTCAGCACGTAGCCCGGGCAGACTGCGTTGACGGTGACACCGTGTTGCGCGGCCTCAAGCGCCACGGTCTTGGTCAGGCCGACAATCCCATGTTTGGCCGTGACATAGGCCGACTTGTAGGGCGACGCGACAAGCCCGTGAGCCGACGCCACGTTGATGATCCGCCCAAAACCCCGCGTCTTCATCCCCGGCAGCGCGGCGCGAATGGTGTGGAAGGCCGAGGACATGTTGATCGCAATGATCGCATCCCATTTTTCCAGCGGGAACTCCTCGACCGGGGCCACGTGCTGGATACCCGCGTTGTTCACCAGAATATCAACGGCGCCGAACTGCGCTTCGGTCGTTCCGACCAGATCGGCAATCTGGGCCGGTTTGGTCATGTCCGCACCGTGATAGGCCACTGTCCCCGCCGATTTCGCATCAAGGTCGGCACGCGTGGCTTCAATCTCTTCCGGGTCACCAAACCCGTTGAGCATGATGTTGAAGCCCTGCGCGGCAAAGGCTTCGGCAATACCAAGCCCGATGCCGCTGGTTGATCCGGTGATGATGGCAGTGCGCGTCATGGTCGGCCCCTTTGAACGATGCTGCAGCGCGGAAATCCGCGCCTATCAAAGAGGTAGGGTCGCTTTGCACCTGCAGCAACAATTCAGCGACCATCTCTCTGCCACGTGAGAAATGCTGCCGAGTGTTACTGCATGAACCCGCCATTTTCGGCGTTTTGCCTCAAAATCGGGCGTTTGGAGTGGTGCTTTGTTACAGTGTCGGATCTTGCGTGGGGCCAACATCAAGCCGCGTGATATGGTCAGCCAGCGCCATTGGGAAATACTGGCGCACCAACGGGTCATGCCCCGGCACGACAAGCTTCCGCGCGCTGGCAAGTCGCTGGATCGTGTCAAATCCGTCAAGCATGTCCTGCATATCCACGACAATGGGAAAGGGCGTTCCGGTCAGGAAGTTGCCGTAGAAATGCGCAGCATCCGATGCCAGCACAAGCCAACCCGCCTGGGTGCGCACTCGCACCGCCTGCATCCCCTTTGTGTGACCGCCAATGCGGTGCACAGTGATGCCCTCGGCAATCTCGCTGTCGCCATCGTGGAACGCCACCTTGCCGGAGTAGAGCCGCTGCACCGCTTCGACCACGTGGCCCACCGTGAAGGGATCACGCAGTACGTCGTGGCACATGCACGGACCCGTGGCATAGGCCATCTCGGCCACTTGCAGGTGCAGTTGAGCGTTTGGGAACAGGTGCAGACCGCCTGCGTGATCGAAATGCAGATGGGTGACGATGATCTCGGTCACGTCCTCGGGTTGCAGGCCAAAGGGTTTCAGTGCCTCGCCCGGATCAAGGCGGATCGGGCGCCCCCGCGCCTGCCCTTCGGCGGCGTCAAAGCCCGTGTCCACAAGGATCACACGCCCTTCACCCCGGATCAGCCACATGTAGAAATCGATGGGATCGGGCGCGTCGTGATTGTCCTCGAACATGTAGTTGTTGCCGCGCACACGCTCGGTCTGTTCGGCGTATTTGATGGCGTAGACCTCGTATGTCATCGATCGACCCGTTCAAACGTGCGCAGGGTCTTGCTCGCAACCATGTCCGCGATCTTGGGGCCCGTTTCGAGGTAGTGCGGCATCTGTTGATGCGCCTCGAAGGCCGCAAGGTCGTCATAAAGCTCGTACAGGAACACGGTGTCGGGCTGGCTGGGGTCAGTGCAGACGTCGAACTGCCGGCATCCCGGTTCATCCCGCACCGAACACTGTGCGTTGTTGATGATGTGCGGCATGAACGCGTCTTGCGTGCCCGGTTTCAGGTCAAAGATGACGGTGACGGCGTATGGCATGGGGTGCCCCTTTTCTTGTCCGGACACAGTGGATGCGACCGGGTATTTGATAATTCATGCGTTAATGTATACACAAGCGCATACGAGAAGCGAGTCGCTTTTCACCAGCTTATGCCGAAAGGGGCCCGCATCATGCACAGAAGTTTCGATATCGCCGTGTTTCAGGGGGATGGCATTGGCCCCGAGATCATGGCTCCGACGGTCGAACTGTTAAGTGATCTCGCGGCGAGCAGCGGCTATGGTCTGAACTGGATCGACCTGCCTGCGGGGGCCGCGCACTACGCCGAAACGGGCGAGAGCTTTCCTGCGGCCTCGATGGACGCCGCCCGTGCCGCCGACGCGATCCTGTTGTCGGCGATGGGGCTGCCCAGCATCCGGTATCCTGACGGGACCGAGATTGCCCCGCAGATTGATCTGCGCAAGGCGTTGACCCTGTTTGCGGGCGTGCGCCCTGTCACCATTCGCCCCGGCCAACCAACCCCCTTGGCAACAGACAGGCCCGTGGATTTCGTGTTGATCCGTGAAAGCACCGAGGGGTTGTTTTACACCCAGGGTCGCGGTGAGGTTGAAGCCGATGAGGCGCGCGAAACGCTGCGCATCACCCGCGAGATTTCCGAGCCCTTGTTCCGCTTTGCCTTTGATATGGCCCAGGCCCGCAAGGCATCGGGACAAGGACCGGGCAAGGTGACCTGCGTGGACAAGGCCAACGTCTTCCGCGCCTTTGCCTTCTTCCGCGAGATGTTCGATGCCGAGGCGGCAAAGCACCCCGACATTGAAGCCGATCACGCCTATGTCGATGCGACCGCCTTGTGGATGGTCGAGCGTCCGTGGTCCTTTGACGTGATGGTGACCGAAAACATGTTTGGCGACATTCTTTCGGATTTGGGCGCGGGGTTGATGGGGGGCCTTGGCCTGGCCCCGTCGGCCGACATCGGGGCCGATCACGCGGTGTTCCAGCCCTGCCATGGGTCGGCCCCCGACATTGCGGGCCAGGGTGTTGCCAACCCGATGGCCATGATCCTGTCGGGCGCAATGATGCTGGAATGGCTCGCCAGTCGGCATGATATGCCGGCGATGGCAGCAGATGCCAAGAATCTGCGCGATGCGGTGGACGCGGTGGTGTCCGAGGGCCGCGTGCTGACCCGTGATCTGGGCGGAAGTGCCGGGACAGCGGAGGTCGCCGCCGCAGTAAAAGGAGCTTTGGCATGATCCGCGTGGCCTGCGTCGGCGCGGGCTATTTCAGCCAGTTTCACTATGGCAGTTGGACCCGCATGGATGGTGTCGAACTGGTCGGGGCCTGTGATCTGGACATGGCAAAGGCGCAGGCCACGGGCGCCCCCGCCTATGATGATCTGGGCGTGATGCTGACCGAGGCCGCACCCGATCTGCTGGACATCATCCTGCCCCCACCGGCCCATGCCGCCACCATCCGCGCGGCCCTGACGGCAGGGATCAAGTGGATCATTTGCCAAAAACCGTTCTGCATGGACATGGACGAGGCACGGTCCATCGTGGCCGAGGCCGAAGCGGCCGGCGCGCGCTTGGTTGTGCACGAGAATTTCCGGTTTCAGCCATGGTATCGGGCGATCAGAACGGAACTGGCAGCCGGGTCGATTGGTGAGGTGTTGAACGCCACCTTTCGTCTGCGCCCCGGTGATGGACAAGGACCCGAAGCCTATCTGGATCGCCAGCCATATTTCCAGCAGATGCCGCGCTTTCTAATCCATGAAACAGCAGTGCACTGGGTGGACACCTTTGCTTATCTCTTTGGCCCCGCCAGCGCAGTCTATGCCGATCTGCGCCGGATCAATCCGGTGATTGCGGGTGAGGACGCAGGCCACGTGATCTTTGACCACGGACCGGTGCGGGCGCTCTTTGATGGCAATCGGCACCTGGACCACGTGGCGGACAACCTGCGCCGCACCATGGGCGAAGCGTTGATTGAGGGCACGAAGGGCATACTTGCATTGCACGGTGATGGGTCCGTCACGCGCCGGTCCTTCGGTTTGTCGGAGGTCGAAACGATCCTTGGCCCTGATACATGGGACGGGTTTGGCGGTGATTGCGTGCACGCGCTGCAATCCCATGTGGTCCGCGCCATGACAGAAGGCACACCGCTTGAGAACGCGGCGCGCGACTACCTGCGTGTCATTGCCGTGAAGGACGCGATCTATGCGTCGGCGGGTTCAGGCTGCAAGGTCACTTTGGACGAGGTGGAGTAATGGGAGCCATGAGCAATGTGGAACGGGCCGTGTCGGCCTTGCGCCAGATGATCTTTGCCGGGGAATTGCCGCCGGGCTCTGACCATCTTGAGACCGAACTAGCCGAAAAGCTGGGCATGTCCCGCACGCCCGTCCGCGAGGCGGCGTTGATGTTGCAGGCGCAGGGGTTGGTCGAGATGCGCCCGCGCCGGGGCATTCGCATCAGCCCGGTGTCGGCCACCGACATGGCGGAAATCTATGACATTCTGACCGAGTTGGAGAGCCTTGCCGCCGCCCGCGCCGCAGAGGCGCAGTATTCCAAGTCGGACCTTGCCACGCTTGCCACCGCCATCCGCGATATGGATGCTGCTCTGGCCGCAGATGACCTGCGGGCCTGGGCCGAAGCGGATGACCGGTTTCACCGTGAGCTTGTCCGATTGGGCCGTAATGCACGGCTGAGCATGGTTGTGTCCGTCATGCGCGATCAGGTTCGCCGGGCCCGTGCCACCACCCTGTTCATGCGCCCCAAACCCAAACAGTCGAACGAGGATCACCGGGTCGTCTACCAAGCGATCGCGCGGGGAGATGCGAAGACGGCGCATGACACGCACCACGCCCACCGGCAAGCGGCGCGCGACATGCTGGTGGCGCTTCTCGAGAAGCACCAGTTTCACGGTCTGTAAGTTACGACGTGTGCAGCCGGGTCAGCTCTTCCGCGCCACGACGCAGCGCTGGCAGGAAGTCGATCAGGTCGCACAGGCTGCGGCGTTGAATCGGTGCGTGTGCGGAGAGAGTCGCCAGGAGCTTCCCCTGCCCGTCCCAGATCGGGACTGCGACGGCCGCCATGCCAGACATGAACTCCTCATTATCCGTGGAATAGCCGCGCATACGCGTGGTTTCCAACTCGGCCTTGATGCTGTCGATGTCGACGAGCGTGCCTTCGGTATGCGCCTCAAGCGGGCGGGCGGTCAGAACCGTCCGCAGGATATGAGGACGCAGGGTCGACAGGTACATCTTGCCCGACGCCGTGCAATGGAACGGCACCTGCGTGCCGATGGGCAGCTGAATGCGCAATGGCCACTCGGTTTCGACCCGGTCGAGATAGGTCATCCCCTCACGATCCGCTGTGGCGAGGTTGCAGGTCTCTCCTACCTCCTCGGCCACGCTGCGCAAGATGGTCAGGCGCGCGGTGCGCAGATGCTCGGATGACATGGTGCTGACGGCCAAGGCCCGCAAACGCGGGCCTGGTCCATAGCTGCGCCCATCAAGGTCGCGTTGCAGGAACCCCTCAGCCTCGGCCGTCTGAAGCAGCCGGTGGACGGTGGGTTTCGGCAGGCCCAATGCGTCGATCAGGTCTGTCGGTTTGACGGCCACCCCGCGCTTGGCGACCTCCTCCATCACCATCAGCAGGCGCAGATTGGTGGGGATTTGGGTGTCCTTGCGGGGGCGGTGATCGTCAGGCATGGCGCGTGCGGCTTATCTTTCCGGCAGCAGGATCAGGGCGAGGTCAGGAACCAGCGACACCAGAATCCATACTGAAATCAGGGCAAACAGATAAGGCACGGTATAGCGCAACAGCTTGAAGTAGGGAACGCCTGTTACACCTGACGCAACGTAGAGGTTCAGACCATAAGGCGGCGTGATGAAGCCGATGGACGCCCCGACAAGGAAGATCACGGCGAAGTGGACCGGATCCACGCCGATATTGGCCGCGATAGGCGCCAAGATCGGAGCGAGGATGATCGTCACAGGCAGTGATTCCAGCACCATGCCAAAGATGAACACGATGGCCATTGCGGTGAAGAGAACCGGGTAGAACCCACCCATCGACGTCACGAAGTTGCCGATCACCTCTTGCGCCCCCAAGAGCGACAGGATCTGCTGCATCACCACCGAGATCGCGATCAGCGGCGCAAGGATGCCCGTGATTTGGGCCGAGCGCATGACAATGCCGGGGATCTGCGGGATGGTGAAACCTTCGACGACCAGCATGGAGACGGCCGACTTCTCTGACCAGTCCTTGGTCTGATCCATCTTGAGTGTCGTTGAAATCACCCAGCTGACCAAGCCAGCGATGATACCAAAGCCGACAGTCACACCCGCCGCTTCGGTGGGAGAAAACTTGCCTGTGTAAATACCCCAGAGCACCAAGCCGATGGCGAAGAAGCCAAGCCATGCGCCGAGGCCCGTCTTGAACACCCGGAACGGCGACAGGGCAATAAGGTAGCCCCAGCCGTTGCGCCAGCAGATGATGAAGCAGGCAAGCATCATGCCCAGAACCATGAGCGAACCGGGGATGATACCGGCGACGAACAGGTCCGAAATGGGCAGGTTCATCAGGAAGCCGTAAACGATGAAGATGATCGACGGCGGGATGATGATGCCGACGGTACCGCCCGCAGCCGCCGTGGCAGCAGAGAAGCGTTCGTCGTAGCCGCCTTTGACCATTTCTGGGTGCAGCATCGAACCGATCGTGGCTGTGGTAGCCGAATTCGAACCCGAGATGGCGGCGAAGAGGCCGCACGCGCCAAGCGACGCCATGGCAAGGCCGCCACGAATCCAGCCCAGGCAGGCATAGGCGAAGTCTGACAGACGCCGGGCGATACCAGAGCGGTTGATCAGGTCCCCGGTCAAAATGAACAGCGGCATCGCCAGAAGCGCAAAGCCGTCGGTGAATACGTCCTGCAGGGCTGCGCCCATGTTCAGGAGTTGCAGGTCCAGAACGTAGGACATGCCGATGACCCAATAGGCGATGACCAGGAAAACCGGCACACCCATCATGAAGAACAGCGTAACGCCGATGGAAATCAGCGTGATGAGGGTTGGATCGCTCATGCGTCACCTCCGATCACAGCGGCTTCGATCATCTCGTTACCGGTTTTGTACTTGTTGATGTCTTTCACCAGGTTTTCGAACACGCGGGCTGTCAGAAGGATAAAGGCGATGGGCACTGTACCCAGGAACCACCACTGCATCACGTTGTCAGTGCCAAGCATGATGGCGAAGTTGGCCGCAGCCCGAACGGTTTCCTGCGAGGTGGTCACCACCACGATCCAGGCAAAGCAGAACCACAAGATGGCATCAAGGACCAGCAGGGCGAATTGGACGGCGCGCGGCGCGCTGCGGCGGAATTCGGCAAACGCGAGGTGCGTGCGCAGCTTGACGTTATAGCTGCACCCGACCCACGTCATGATGAGGAACAGGAAGGGCGGCAGCGTCGTCGACCACGCGGGCTGGCCGCTGAGGTAGAAGCGCTGGATCACGCCGGCAAAGATGATGTAGCCGATGGCGAGATAGGCAATGACCATCACGGTAGGTTCGAGGTTACGCTCTATGAACGGCACTGCGCGATAGATCAGTGCGACCAGCACCCCACCCACCAACGTGACGATGAAACCAAGCGGCCATATTCCGGTATTGCCGCGAAGGGCGGTTTGCAACTCGAATGAATCGGCTGTCATTAGGGCGGAGATGATTTCTCCCATACCCGCAATCATGTCCATGCTGCACCTCCCTCGTGCCTGGCAAATCCGTTCCGGCATCTTGTCGCGTCAGGATACGGAAATCCATGCCGGTGTTACGCGGCATGGATAGATGCTTGGGCGGTTTACGCCCAAGCCATTGATTTGGTGAGAAATCCGTTCTCGGATTAACCGCGCCACCAGCGGCGAGGCTCGACGTTCTCGGCCAGGGTATGCGGGTTCTGACGAACACCGTCGTAGATTTCCTGGTACGTGTCGATGCCGTCGGCCCAGCCGTTGATCCGCTCGCGCCACTGCTCCCACAGCTGCGGTTGGAACTCGGGCGAGCACTGCTCTTCCGCTTTCTTGATCTCTGCGTCGGACAGTGCGGCGACGCGCACGTTGTTCTGGGCAAAGATGGTGTCCGGACCCTGGTGCGGGTGCGAGAAACCAACGGTGTTGACCAGCGCGGCTTCGTTTGCGGCTTGGACGTGTACCTGTGTCAGGTAGGACGATTCCATAACCGCATCCTGCAGCTCACCGCCAAGACCGTCGAAGGTTTGTGCGTTCATCGCGGTGTGTTCCGTGCCGCAGAAGAAGCGCAGGTCCACACACTGGCTGACAACGGGCGACATGTTGGCGTAGGCTACGGCCGATGCCCATGTTTCCGCACCATCGATCAGGCCCTGCTTCAGACCGTCGAGGGTTTCTTCCCATGCCACGGGCACAGGGTTCAGACCCAGAGCGTTCATGGCAATACGGCCAAGCTGTGTACCCGTGACGCGGTTCTTGGTGCCGCGCAGGATGTCGATATTGTCGACCGTTGGCTTGTCTTCCCATGCCAGACCCAGCTGGATGCCGCGCAGTTCTGCGTGGGTGAACAGGAACTTCAGGCCGTGACGCTTTTCGAACGGGTCACGCAGGATGCGCTGGCTGTCCGGGCTGTACATGAAGTAGTACTGGTCGGCCCGGCTGCGGAACATGTAAGCATAGTCGAGCACGTTCAAATAAGGTGCACCACCAGCGGAGTTCTGGGTCGAGGCGGCGTAGATGTCGACGATGCCCTGTTGCGCCTTCTCAACGCAGGACAGCTGACCACAAATCTGGTTGTTGCCGATGAATTCGATGCGAATCTCGCCATCGGTACGCTCTTCGAGGTCGCGCGCGAATTCGAGACAGCCGGCGCGCTCGATCAGCAGGTTTTGCTGGTTGAAGCCAGCAGCACCGAATTTCAGCACGTGCTTTGGTTCTTTCGAGAACCGTTTGTCGTAGGTTGATTCCGCGGCTGCCGCCAGATTGGCAAGGCTCATCGCACCACCAAAGCTACCCGCTGCAAGCAGCGTGGAGCTGAGGCCGTAACGACCAGCCACACGGAACAGATCGCGGCGCGAAATGCCCGCGAGGTTTTTCCCAAGTTTCATGCAATCCTCCCTGATACGCATTATTGAGACGTTTTATCTCAGAAAAGGCTAGCGCAGCTTGAACAATCTGCCTAGTCTTTTTTTGACTTTAAGTAAGGGAGGGGTCGTTTTGGAAGCCGATTATGTCATCGTGGGTGCCGGAAGTGCCGGCTGCGTGATCGCGAATCGTCTGAGCGCGGACCCGAACACCAAGGTTGTGCTGCTGGAAGCGGGCGGCCGGGACTGGAACCCGTGGATCCACATTCCGGTCGGGTATTTCAAAACCATTCACAATCCAAATGTCGACTGGTGCTACAAGACTGAGCCCGATCCGGGCCTGAACGGTCGCTCTATCGAATGGCCCCGCGGCAAAGTGCTGGGCGGGTCCTCATCCCTCAATGGTTTGCTCTATGTCCGGGGCCAACCTCAGGACTACGATCGCTGGGCGCAGATGGGCAATCGCGGCTGGGCCTGGGATGATGTCCTGCCCCTGTTCAAGCGGTCGGAAAAGAACGAACGCGGCGCCGACGAATTTCACGGAGACAAAGGCAACCTTTCGGTTTCCAACATGCGCATCCAGCGCCCGATCACCGATGCGTGGGTCGCGGCGGCTCAATCAGCAGGCTACAAATTCAATCCCGACTACAACGGCGCCGATCAGGAAGGTGTTGGATTCTTTCAATTAACTGCACGTAACGGACGGCGCTGTTCGTCTGCCGTGGCGTTCCTGAACCCCGCCCGCAGCCGCGAAAATCTGAACATCGTGACCCACGCTCAGGTCGAAAAAATCGAGCTGGACGGCACCAAGGTGACCGGTGTGTCTTACCGTGATCGCAGCGGGGCGTGGCAGACGGTCAAAGCCCGCAAAGAGGTCATCCTTTCGGGCGGCTCGATCAACTCTCCGCAGCTCTTGATGCTCTCCGGAATTGGCGAAGCGGCACAGCTACGAGAACACGGAATCGACGTGGTTGCCGACCTGCCCGGCGTGGGCAAAAACATGCAGGATCACCTGCAAGCGCGGCTGGTCTACAAGTGCAATGAACCTACCCTGAATGACGAGGTGTCGAGCCTGTTCGGACAGGCCAAGATCGGCCTCAAATACCTGATGTTCCGGGCCGGTCCCATGACCATGGCGGCGAGCCTTGCGACCGGGTTCATGAAGACACGGGACGACCTCGAGACCCCCGATATTCAGTTCCATGTCCAGCCCCTTTCTGCAGAAAATCCTGGCAAAGGCGCTGACCCATTCTCGGCATTTACGATGTCCGTTTGCCAGCTGCGGCCCGAATCGAAGGGGGAGATTCGGTTGGTCAGCAAGGACGGACGCACCTATCCCAAGATCATTCCAAACTACCTCAGCACGGAAACGGACTGCCGAACGGTGGTTGAAGGGGTCAATATTGCGCGGCGTATTGCCCGTCATGCCCCGCTGACGTCAAAGATTTCGGAGGAATATCGCCCACACGCGGATCTGCCTATGGACGACTATGACGCAACGCTGGATTGGGCACGCAGCAATACGGCGTCCATCTATCACCCAACCGGCACCTGCAAGATGGGTCAGGACAATACCGCGGTGGTTGACGAACAGCTGCGTGTGCGTGGGATTACGGGCCTGCGCGTGGCCGATTGTTCAATCATGCCAGAGATTGTCAGCGGCAACACCAACGCCCCGGCCATCATGATCGGCGAAAAGGCATCGGACCTGATCCGCGGCGCCGCCTAGCCGCTGCGCCACATCGGCTCTGGCTCGTGCAACGTCTGCAATTGATCGACCGGCACACCCGACACCCGGTCGATCAGCAAACGGGCCAATTCGCGACCCGTGGCCACCAGATCTTCACTCACAGTATCAATCTGCGGATACAGCGTTGGTAGAATGGGCGTCGTCTGGCGACAGATCAGGTCATAGTCGCGGCCCAGCACCTGTCCCTGATCGGCCATCCCGCCCATCAGGGCCAGGGTGGCCAGCTCATTGTTGCTGATGATCGCGTCGAACGGGTCGCTGCGCTGCGCCAGCGTCTGCCCGAACTCCCGTGCAGTATCCGTGGAAATCAGGATTCCGGTTTCGGTGGCAACCTCGCCGGTCAGGCCATGCCTGGCCAGCGCCCGATGAAACCCGCCGGTGATCTTCGCGAAATTGGTCGTCGCATCGTCTTCAGCCACCAGGACAAAGCGTTTGCGCCTCCGCGCGATTAAGCGTTCCACCGCCATCTCGACATAGCGTTCGGCGTGAAAATCGTGAAAGGCATGTGCCGCGTAGAATTCAGTGCGCCCGTGCGACACGAACGGAAAATCGGCATCAATCAGCATCTGGACCCGCGGATCGCGCGCGCTGGTATGGGTCAGGATGATGCCGTCAGACGTACGGTTCTGCAGAACATAGCGCACCGATTCCTCGGGCGTGGCCCCCTGAAGGTCGGGAATGACATTCAAGTGGTACTTGGTGCCCGACAAATGCGCCCCGATCCCTTCGATCATCTGGCGTGTGTAGTCGATCGTGTTCTTGGCGGGCGACAGAACCAGCGTCAGCACGTTGGTCTGACCCGTACGCAAGCGTACGCCCGCACGGTTGGGCACATAGCCAACCTCGGCAGCCGCAGCCGCGATCTTGTCCCGTGTTTCCTTTTTCAAACGGGACCCATCGCGCAACGACAATGACACGGTCGATAGGCTGAGGCCTGTGATCTCGGCAATTGTCTTGAGCGTTGGTGGTTTACGGGTCGGGTCGGCCATGGCCTGCCTTGCGGATTGGGTCGGTGAACACTGTGATTATCAGAACAGGAGGCGCCATGTCGATCAACACCGAATCGGGTTGCATCGTTGCAATTTTTACATCCCCTCGTTCGCCGCAGCGCGGCAAAATAATGATATTTATTGAATTTTTCAGAAAGCGGCGCAGCGAAAATAGTTGTTGCATCGTTGCAATTATCTGCGACCATTTATGGCAGGTTCCGTTCGGATGCTGCGCAGGCGACCGGATCAAAAGACGACAAATGGGAGGACACAACATGTACGCAACCAAAGGTCTGATGGCCCGACTGGCCACCGGCACCGCACTCAGCCTTGTGCTGGGCGCCAGTGCGGCAATGGCCGAAGACATCCGCTTCTGGACCACGGAAGAACAACCTGAACGTCTGGCCAAACAGCAGGAAATGGCCGCGCAGTTCGAAAAGGCGACGGGCAACAGCGTCGAAGTGATCCCGGTGTCGGAAACCGAGCTGGGCACACGCACCACGGCCGCCTTTGCCGCCGGTGACCTGCCGGACGT
>NZ_JBYNDP010000058.1:16000-23522 GCF_059783535.1 Tateyamaria sp.
GAAGCACTGCACAACCCGCCAGAGATGTACGGTTTTGTCGCCGCCACCAAGGTGGACGAGAATTTCATGTCCCAAGTGCTGGAGCACGTCTTCCTCGCCAACGGGGTCAGCCCGGTCGGCGATGATGGCTTCAAGGAACTGGATGCTGCGGCCACAACGGAAGTGCTGGATTTCTACAAGGCCATCGCCAAAGCCTCGCCTCCGGGTGAGCTGTTCTGGAAGCAATCGCGCGAGATCTATTTTGCGGGCGATGCAGCCATGATCATCTGGTCGCCCTTCATCTTGGATGAACTGGCCGGTCTGCGTGACAGCGCCGCCCCGACGATCAACGATGATCCCACCACGAAAGAGCTGGCGGCTAAAACCGGCATCGTGACCAACTTCGCCGGTCCGTCGAACCCCGATGGCGCGGCATGGGGTGACGTACGGTACTTTGGCATTACCAATGATGCGGACACCGAAGTGGCACAGGCCTTTGTCGAGTTTTCGATGAATGATGGCTACATGCAGACGCTGTCCATCGCGGCCGAGGGCAAGTTCCCTGTCCGCACTGGCACGGCGGATGAGCCCGGCAAGTTTTCGGCCGCATGGTCGGAAATCCCGGTGGGTGTAGATCGCAAGGCGCCCATGAAGGATCTGTATGCCGCAGAGATGCTGGACGAGATCGTGGGCGGTCTGAAAGTCGCGCAGCGCTGGGGCGTCGAGGAAGGGCAGCTGTCGCTGGCCTCCAAGATGATCAACAGCCAGGCGATCAACCGGATCGTGCGTCAGTACATTGACGAAGAGATCGACGCCGCCGCCGCCGTTGCCGCGATGAACAGCGAGCTGTCCTCGATCAACTAGAACGGAATCGTGTCCATGAGCCAATCGAGTATCAGAATGCGCGTTCGAGGTTGGCATCACGCCGACCGAGAGGCAGCGTATTCTGATGCACGAAACACGATTTCTGATCAGGCCCTCCCATAGGCTTGGAGGGGGCGGGTCCGCCTGCCCCCTCACCCCCAACCCCTCATTCAGAGACATCCCATGACGGTCCCTACTCCACCGACCACCCGTGGTGCGCTTGAACGCCGCGAGGCGCGGCTGGCCTGGTCCCTGCTGCTGCCCACGATCACCATCGTGAGCCTTGTGATCATCCTGCCGCTGCTTGCGATCTTCTGGATCAGCTTCAAGCCCGTGGGGCTGGCTGACCTGCGCCCCGTGGCCCCTGTGATCCGCGAAAGCCTGCGCGAGCGATCCGGCGAGATGGTGATCGAATATCGCGTCCGCAACTCGTCCCAGCAGAAAGAGATTGCAGGACTGAGCTTTACCGACACGCTGCATGACGGTGTGAAGTTGGGCGCTCTGCCCGAGCAATGTTCGGTCGATGGCGGCGCGCTGCGCTGTGAGTTCGGCGATGTGCCGGGCGGGTTCAATGAACGTATCCGCATTCCGGTAACATTGGACGGGGATCCGGACGCGCTTGAAGAGATTGTCGAGGGGACCGAGCCCGTGGGCGTTGGCTCCGCCGACAACATCCTGACAAATACTGAATTCACGCTCGACAATTTCGCTCGCATCTTTGACGGGGACGAGTTCTGGTCCGTGCTCTGGGCCACCGTGTTCTATACGGTTTTCGGCACCATCGGTGCGCTGGTGATCGGGCTGTTTGCCGCGCTGCTGTTGAACAAGTCGTTCCGCGGCAAAGGCGTACTGCGGGGCCTCTACCTGTTTCCCTATGTCTCGCCCATCATCGCCGTTGCCTTCACCTGGGTCACACTTCTGGACCCGTTCTCGGGCTCGCTCAATGCGCTGCTCATCCAGATGGGCGTGGTCGACAGCCCTATCAATTTCTTCGGCCAGCGCCCGCTTGCCCTGATCATGGTCACGGTGTTCGAGATCTGGCGCTATTTCCCGCTGTCCTTCCTGTTCATCCTCGCACGGATGCAGTCCATCGACACGGATATGTACGAGGCGGCGGATATGGATGGCGCGTCGCCCTTCCAGAAATTCTGGTACCTGTCGCTGCCGATGCTTCTGGGCATTCTGTCGGTCCTTTTCCTGCTGCGCTTCATCTGGACGTTCAACAAGTTCGACGACATTTTCCTACTCACGGGGGGCAATGCGGGCACACGCACACTGACCGTGAACGTGTACGAGCAGGCCTTTGCGATCTCAAATATCGGGGCGGGGGCGGCTGTGGCCGTGGTGATCTTTGCGACCCTGCTTTTGTTCAGCTTTTTCTTCTTCAAGTACATTTCTCAGGAGGAAGGGCTGTGAAGATGGGTGCCGCAAAACACGTTTGTGTCTTGCCGGAGGCGAGCGGGGGGAGCGCGCTGCGCGCGCAAGGGCTCCGCCCTTCGGCCTGCGGCCTCATCCCGCGGTTTATCTGGCGAAATGAAGGAGGATTGGCATGAGCATTCTGCGTCATGGCGCTGTGACCGGTGCGCTGATTGGACTGTTCTGGGCCTTTGTCATCGCTGTCACGGTATCCGTCACCTTGTCCTTCGCCTCGGGTCTTGGTTTTCGGCCCGGGTCCCTGGGCTGCCTGATCCTTGGGTTGGGCGGTGGGCTTGCAGCCATCTACATACGTGATGCGCGACTGGTGATGGGTGGTTTCATCCTGCTCTGCGTTGTCGTCATGTTCACGCCGCTGTCGCCGATCCTGTTTCAAGAGAACGTCCCCGTCCTGTGGCAGCTCATGGCCGTCATCTCCTTTGGTCTTTTCATGATCTGGCCTCTGACCCTGATGCTGGTCGAGGCGCAGCCGGGTCCGCTGTCGCGCCATGCCTTTGAGGATGCGGTGATCCGGTTTCTGACCGGCTTCGGCTACATCATCTTTACGGCCGTCGTGCTGATCCCCTTCTACGTCATGGTCATGACCAGCCTGAAATCGCAGCAGGCGCTGCTGAAAAACCCGCTCGATTTTTCCATCGAATTGAGCCGCGGTTGGGACCTGTTTCGCAGCTACATCGAGCTCTTTGGCCAGTTCAATTTCGGGAGTTACCTTTGGACCAGCTTCTATGTTTCGGTCCTGACGGTGCTGATCACGCTGCTGTTCTCCGTCCCCGGCGCCTATGCCGTCGCACGGCTGCGGTTCAAGGGGCGGGCGGCGTTTTCCCGGTCGATCCTGCTGATCTACATGGTCCCGATGATCGTTCTGGCGCTGCCGATCTATATCGCCTTTTCGATGACGGGTTTGCGCAACACCATTCCCGGGCTGCTGATGATCTATCCGGTCACCACGATCCCCGTGGCGCTTTATATGCTACAGGGCTATTTCCGCGGCCTGCCGGGCGAGGTCGAGGAAGCGGGCCTTATGGACGGCCTCAGCCGTCTGCAAGTGATCTGGAAGATCACCCTGCCCCTGTCACTGCCCGCGATGGTGTCGGTATCGCTTTATGTCTTCATGATCGCCTGGAACGAGTTCCTGCTGGCCTTCATGCTGCTGGACGATCCGTCGAAATTCACGCTGACCCGTGGGGTCGCGATGTTGAACTCCTCTGAAATTCCGCGCCAGCACCTGATGGCAGGCGCCGTGATCGCGACGATCCCGATCATGGCCCTGTTCCTTGGGCTGGAACGCTTCATGACGAAAGGGCTGACCGCCGGGTCGGTAAAAGGATGATGCGAGACATGACATCCACGGACATGCGCGACGAAGAAGCCCGCGCAATTCTGAAACGCAATGACAAGGGCGGGTACACGATCCCGACCTCGGGCCTCTATCCCTACCAGTGGAACTGGGACAGCGCTTTTGCTGCCGTGGGGTTTGCCGAGTTTGACATCGAGCGCGCCTGGGCCGAAATCGAAACTCTGTTCTCGGGCCAGTGGGACAACGGGATGGTGCCGCATATACTGTTCCATGTGCCGGACGAAGGGTATTTCCCGAACCACGATGTCTGGCAGGGGACTGGACCGATCCCGTCCTCAGGCATCAGCCAGCCGCCGGTGGCCGCGACCATGGCACGGATGGTGCTGGACAAAGACACCGACCTTGGCCGGGATCGTGTCGCCGCGCTTTATCCCAAGATGGTTGCGTGGCACCGCTGGTTCATGGATTGGCGGTTGGATCAGGGGGCCGTTTGCATCACCCACCCGTGGGAAGCGGGCCGCGACAATGCCCCGGATTGGGATGCCGCGATGGCTGCGATCACACCCGATGGCGTTGGAGAATACACGCGCCGCGACACGACCCATGTGGACGGTTCCATGCGGCCCACGAAATACGACTACGACCGCTACATCTGGCTTGTGCAGCGCGGTGCGCGTCTGAAATGGGACGAGGCCACAATGCTGGAGGGAACGCCTTTCCGCGTGGCCGACCCCACGATGACTTTCATCCTGTTGCGTGCCACGCGTGACCTGATCGCCATGGGCGAGATGCTTGATGAGGATGTGAGCGAGTTGCAGGACTGGATCAAAACGCTCGAAGCCGGTGCGCAAACACTTTGGAACCCCACGCTTGGATGTTTTGATGGCCGTGATGTCGTTGGTGGCAGCTGGGCCGGGTCCATTTCGAACGCATCCTTCCTGTGCTGGTATGGCGGCATCGACCACCCGGATATGCGGACCCGTCTGGCCGAGGTGATGGCCCTTTCGAAATACGGTGTTCCCTCCTTGACCCCGGATGATGACCGCTTTGATGGCAAGCGCTATTGGCGCGGGCCGGTCTGGGCCATCATGAACATGATGATCGGGACAGGCTTGGCGGATTTCGCATTGCCTCAAGGCGAAGCGTTGCGCAGCAACACGGCTGACCTGATCGCGGAACACGGCTTTGCCGAATATTTCGACCCCCGCGACGGGTCGCCGGCAGGTGGCAGCACTTTCACATGGACGGCGGCCGTTTGGCTGGCCTGGGCCTCTCCAAACAATCAAGGAGCCTGAGCAATGGGCGCGATCACTCTCAACGCTGTCGAGAAATGGTATGGCGAGGTGCAGGTCATCAAGGGCGTCAACCTGGCGATCAACGATGGCGAGTTCATTGTCTTTGTTGGCCCGTCGGGCTGCGGCAAGTCCACGCTCTTGCGCATGATCGGGGGGCTAGAAGACATCAGCCGGGGCTCTCTGCTGATTGACGGGCAGGATGTGACCGATCAACCGCCCAGCAAGCGTGGATTGTCGATGGTGTTCCAGTCCTACGCGCTCTACCCGCACATGTCGGTGCGAGACAATATGGGTTTCTCGCTGAAGACGGCTGGCGCGCCCAAGGCCGAGATTGCCGAGAAAGTGGATGCGGCTGCCGAAACGCTGAAACTGGATCAGTATCTGGAGCGTCGGCCCAAGGACCTCTCGGGTGGGCAACGTCAGCGGGTGGCCATTGGCCGGTCCATCGTGCGCGAACCGACGGCCTTCCTGTTCGATGAGCCGCTGTCGAACCTCGACGCAGCACTACGGGTCGAGATGCGCTACGAGATTTCCAAGCTGCACCAGTCCCTGTCCGCCACGATGATCTACGTCACCCATGACCAGGTCGAGGCGATGACCCTCGCCGACCGGATCGTGGTGCTGGATGCAGGCCGGATCATCCAGGTCGGCACGCCGCGCGAGCTGTACAACCATCCCGGCAACGTGTTCGTGGCCCAATTCATCGGCAGCCCGAAGATGAATGTGTTTGGATGCGAGGCGTCAGGCGACAGTTACACCGTGCCGGGGGGCCGGACGGGTCCGTATCCTGTGGGACCGGGCGCGACCCAGATGGGCATCCGGCCAGAACACATCCTCGTGGGCGCTTCGGGCACGGGGCAATGTGATGGCACGGTCGATGTGATCGAGTATCTGGGCGCCGACACGTTTGTGCTGATGGATTGTGGCGCTGCAGGTCAGATCAATGTGCGGATCTCCGGCGATGCGGATTTGAAAGTGGGCGATGTGGTTGGCCTCAGCTTTGATGCGGAGCGCACGCATTTCTTTGACGCCGACGGGAACACGATCAACACCTGAGCCGCTGAGCTCCCGGCACGGAATCAAGGGCGGCAGCCCGCCGTGCCAGCGCCGAACCGCCCCCCGGGGCGGCGCTGGCACGGCTAATCGTCCCACTGAACGTCAAACTTGGTCACCACCGCCCGGACCTGATCCTCGGTCAAGCCCTGCGGCTGCATCCCACGGGTCATCAACGCCAACCGTGCGGTGTCCTCCAGCTCTTCAATGGCATTGCAGGCGGCCTCCACATCCTTGCCTGCAACCACTGGCCCATGGTTGGCCAGCATCACCGCTGACCGCTTACCCGCCAGGCCCCGCACGGCCTCGCCCATTGCCGGATCGCCGGGCAGGAAGAAGGGCAGAAGCTGCACCTTGCCCAGCTTCATGATGCCATAGGGGGTGAGGGGCGGCAGGAAGTTGCCCGCGTCCGCGCATGGCAGCATCGACAGCGCGACCGAGTGGCAGGAATGCAGATGCACCACGGCCCCGGCAGTGCTGCGCGTGTCATAAAACGCCGTGTGCAGGGGCATTTCCTTCGTAGGCTTATCCCCAGCTACATGCGCACCCGACGCATCGAACCGGCTCAACCGACCCGGATCCAGCCGCCCAAAGCTCGTCCCCGTAGGCGACACCAACAGCCCGCCATCCTCCGTCCGGGCCGAGATGTTGCCGGTCGATCCGTGGGTCAGCCCCCGGTCGAACAAGGACTTGGCCAGCAAGCACATCTGTTCGCGCAACGCGCTTTCTTCACTCATGCCTGCAACACCCGATCCGCTTTTTCAAAGAAGTCTTCGGCCCCGAAATTACCCGACTTCAACGCCACGACCAGATCGGGCCCAGCGCGCAGCGCAGGCACACCGGGATCAATCTCTGGCCCGATGTCGAGCGTATCAAGCGCCAGCCCCTCGACCACCGCACCTGACGTCTCGCCCCCAGCCGTGATGATCCGGGTTGCCCCACCGTCCCGCACCGCGCACGCCACATCGGCAAAAAAGCCCTCCAAAGCTTCTGCCGACCGGTCACGGCCGAACTGATCCTGCACCTGACGCACCACTTCCGGGTCGGCAGAGGAATACAGCAACGGCACGCCGTCCTGCGCCAAGGCCCACGCCGCCGCATCGCCCGCGGTCAAGCGCCCCTCGATCACATCCGCCGCCACAACCTCACGCGCCGGATGGCGGGCGGCGTGATAAGCGACCTGCGCCCGCGTCGCGATGGAACAAGAACCGGACAAGGCGACGGCCCGACCACCCTGCCCTGTCCACGGCACGGCTCCGGCCACACAACCAAAGTTCGCAGGCAGGCCCAGCGCCACACCCGACCCGCCGGTGATCAGCGGCAAGTCCCGTGCAGCGGCACCAATGGCACGCAGGTCCTCATCCCGGATCGCATCCACCACGATATGACGCTTGCCCGCCTCATGCTCTGCCTGCAACGCTCCACGGATCGCATCCGCGCCCGCAAAGACCGAGGCAGCCGCCACATGCCCCACATCATAACGAGACTGCGGGGCCAGCCAGCGCCGCAAATCCGGATCGGTCATCGGCGTCAGCGGATGGTTCTGCATCCCGCTCTCACTCAGCAGCACATCATTCACAAACAAATGCCCCTGATACAC
>NZ_JBYNDP010000059.1:0-23433 GCF_059783535.1 Tateyamaria sp.
AGGCGAAAAGCAACGTGTCGGCATTGCGCGAACCTTGCTCAAGAACCCTCCCATCCTGTTGCTGGACGAGGCAACAAGCGCCTTAGATACCGAGACTGAGCAAGAGATCAAGGACGCGCTGCATGCGGCGGGGCAGGGGCGTACGGTGCTGACCATCGCCCATCGCCTCAGCACCATTGCGGAAGCCGACCGGATCATCGTGCTGGAACAGGGCGAGATCGTTGAAACCGGCAGCCACGACGAGTTGCTTGCAAAAGATGGGCGATACGCACAGCTGTGGCATCGCCAGCAGGCGGATGAGATGCCGGTCTAATCAGGTCTGCTTTCTATGATAGTGATACAGCATGGCGGCGAAACTTGCCTGCCATGCTCCAGTCCCAACGATTGTTCCACCTCGCGCGTATATGGTCAGTTTGATCGCCCAGCGCGTCGTCAAACCACATCATCATGCCCTCACGCACCAAAAGAGATGCGCGTGTGCGAGTCAGTGTGACCCGGCATTTGTCCGTGCCCGGGAGCGGTTCGATTGTGAACGCCATTGTGCCCTGCACCAGGTTTTTGTTGGCCGGGTTCAATTCTCCCTGAAAACTGTATCGGGCGTGATGCGGGTAAGAGACGGCCTCGTATTTGATGGTTTGATGTTCGAATTGCGCATGCCCTGTACGATACTCGACATCGAAAACGTGCTGCGCGTCTGCGCGTTCTTCCATCTTCTTCAGAAGCGGCTCCCAATTGGCACCGCCTTCACGAGCAAGGCCGGGGACAAGCCAGTCCCATAGCTCCTCTGCCGCCCCCTTTAACTCGAAATCGCGTGTTTCAGAACTATCCAGCCAAATTCGGAACCGATCCAGAACTGTTCCATAGGTGGTGCAAACCACGCCGAACCAGAGCACGACCCAGATCAACCAATCGTGCCCGTTTTCAACGATGTGGTCGGGTATCAGGGGAGTTAAACTAACCTGCACAAAGGCCATCAGTGCAACCAATTCAACCGCGAAACGGCAAGACGGAACAATCAGGACAAACAGTGCGCTCAGGCAGGCAAAGGCGCCCCCCATGATTATGCAAGTCAAAACAACAACAGTTAGGTTCAAAGCGTAGGATAACTCGTCGTCCCACCAGATGTCGGGCTCGCCCATCGAAAAGCAGAAGAACGACAATGCGGCGAAAAAAGCGCCAAACAGGTGGCGGCGACGTTGCCGGTAGATCAATCGGAACATGACAATACTCCCACACGTGATGCGGGCAATAAGGATCACGACTCCGGCGAAAGAATGGCGTGTCGATGGCATTCGAGCGAGTGCCATCGACGTGTACTCTTGATCTTACTCCGCTGCCTTCAGCGACGTTGCCCCAAGCGATGACCGTGACAGTGTCGCCTCGGCGTGGCTTGGTTCGTCACCAAAATCCCAGACCAGTTCTTGGTTGCCGACCGTGCGCGTGTCACGTGTCAGTGCCCAGTCGCGTGCAGCCCGGCTGGCGCGGCCCATGGACATTTTGGCCAACAGTTGGCTGATCCAACGGACGTACGTGACGATCCAGACCCGAACGGCGAGCAGTGAGGGCGTCACCACCAAAGTCAGCACCGTTGCAATGCCAAGGCCGAACACAACTGCGGTGGCCAACTGCTTCCACCACAGCGCGGTGGGGCTGTCGATGGTGTAGCCGCCGCCGCCAAAGTCGAGGGACAAGCCAAACATCATCGGGGCAAGACCCGCCATCGTTGTGACCGTTGTCAGCAGCACTGGCCGGATGCGGTCCTGCGCCGTGCGGATGATGGCCTCGATCCGTGGCATGTACTTTTCATATTCCTGATAGGTGTCGATCAGCACGATGTTGTTGTTCACCACGATGCCTGCAAGCGCGACGATGCCAGTGCCGGTCATGATGATCGAGAATGCTTGGTTCATCACTAGCATCCCGATCAGTACGCCTGCCGTGGATAGAACCACAGCCACCAGAACAAGCAGCGCGTTGTAGATCGAGTTGAATTGCGCCAGCAGGATGATGAACATCAAGAACAGGGCGCCGGCGAAGGCCTGCATCAGGAAGGCACCAGACTCCTCCTGGTCTTCCTGGTCACCAGTCCATTCGCTGTCGATTCCAATCGGGAAGGGCGCGGTTTCGATCCACTTTGTCAGCTCGGCAATCCGTTCGTTCGGGTTGACCGGGATCAGGCGGAACTCACCTGCGTTCAGACCCGCTTGCAGATCCAGCGACCGGCTTTCAGGCGCCGCAGCGAACACGGCATATCCCTGACCATTTGCGGTCAGCTCCGCATCGCTTGACGGACGAACGGTTGCGATGATCTCTTCAACTTGAACGCCATCCTGATCGACGGTCCGCACCACTTTCTGCAGACCGTCCAGCACATCGGCCTTCACGTCGAAGTACCGCTTCTGATCCACCCGGCTGATCTGCGCCAACTCGGCCACAGGCGTGCGGGTGATGAAGTTGGCAAGGGGAACAAGGCCGTCCGACGTGCGCACTTTCAGGGTGTCCAAAGTGGACAGCACCCGATCATCTTCCGGCAAACGAACACGAATCTCGATCTCTTCATCCGACGTATCGACGCGCATCGTGTCCAGCAGCAGACCACGGGTCACCAGTTGCACCATAGCGCCAACGGTTGCCACGTCCGCGCCGTAGCGGCCCGCCTTTTTGACATCCACGTCTATCTGCCAGTCGATGCCGGGCAGGGGGCGCGTGTCTTCGATGCGGGTCAGGCCGGGCAAGGTATCGAATTGCGCGCGTGCCGCGGCGGCAGCTTGCAACAGGTCTTCCCAATCATCTCCTTTGATCCGCAGGTGCACGGGCTTGGCTGATGCCGGTCCCTGCGCCAACGCCAGGACCTCGGCACGAATACCGGGGATGTTTGACAGTTCAGTTGTCAACTCGTCCAGCACGGTGTTGCCGTCAAAATCCTCGGCCTTTACCTCGCGCATGACCGTGTAGTCCGTGAATGGGATCGTAAACCACGGTTCCGATGCATCGGGTCGATCCTCCCACGGGATCGTCTCAAGCTGGATCTGACCAATCGTGTCGCGGGGCGATTGCGCACCGCCTGTATTGGCGTTCAGCCCGCCCGCGCCCGCAAAAGCAAACGCGCTTTTGATACCCGGGTGGGACAGTACGATATCTTCGGCTTGCAGCAACAGGGCATCTTTTTCATCCAGCGACATGTTCCCGCGCGCCAGCACATAGACAATCGCTTGCTCCGGCTCGGTCTCGACGAAAAACTCAACGCCACGGTTGTTGTTGATGAAGTAGATCAGTGTTGTCCCGACAAAGACGAAAACAACGCCAAGCGTCACAAGCGGCATCACCGGGTTTCCGACAATGCTTTGGATCGCATAGCCGAAAGTCGATCGTTGATAGCCTGCGTGCACCTTGCGGTTGCGGGTGCCAAAGACCTTGCGCATGCCCCAGTTCACACCCCATCCCAAGCGCACAAACAACGCTGTAAAGGACAAGAGCGCCATGATCGCACCGGCAAAGCCCAGTGCCGCCAGGATCAACATACCCAATCCGAACATGAAGACATCAAGGAACGTCGGCAGAACGGATCGCCAGATCTCTTGTTGATCCATCATGGCAAATGCAGCGCCCGCGCGTTCAAGCAGCAGCGGAATACCGGAAAGGCCGACCATCATGGCAATGGCCACAAGGAATAAGCCCACGTGGGCGAGAAACGGCATACCTGCAATGCCGGTATTGGCATTGCCGAGTGTCTGAATGATGCGGCCGAGAACACCGCCCATAACCGGCAGGTAAATGAGCGCCACAATCAAGGAGGCAGACAGAACAAAGATCAACGTCACAGGCAACATGCCCATGAACTCACCTGGCACACCGGGCCAGAACAGCATCGGCAGGAATGCACAAAGCGTCGTCGCGGTTGAAGAAACGACAGGCCAGAACATCCGTTTCGCCGCCTCAACATAGGAACGCATGGGGCCAACACCCGCTTGCTGTCGCTTGTCTGCATATTCAACAACAACAATGGCGCCGTCGACCAACATGCCCACGGCCAGGATCAAGCCGAACATCACGATGTTCGAAATCGAAATCCCCATGATCGCGAGTAGGACGAAACACAGCAGGAACGAGGTCGGAATGGCAAAGCCGACAAGAGTCGCAGCCCGCGGTCCGAGGAAAGCGAGAGAAACAATCATGACCAATGCAATCGCAGTCAGGACGGACCCTTCAAGCTGGCCAACCATCGACGCAACTTCGCGGCTCATGTCGTTGGACGTGCCCACCTCGACCGCGGCGATCAAACCTTCGGGCCATTGAGCTGCCTTTTCATCGACCAGCGCCTTAACCTCGGTTGCCGTATCGATCAGGTTAAAGCCCTTCCGCTTGACCACCTGGAGGGCCACGGTGTCGCTTCCGTTGAAACGTGCGGTCGATTCACGATCCTCGAATGTCAGGTTGATCTGGGCCAAATCGCCCAGTGTCACCACGCGATCACCGTTTGTCTTGACCGGAAGCTCATAGATGTCGCGTGCCTCGTCGAAGGATGATGGGATTTTGACGGCGAATGCGCCTTGCGCGGTTTCAATCTCACCGGCCGCAATCAGCTGGTTGTTGTTCTGCACAACGTTGATCAACTCACCTGCGGTCACATTGTAGGCTTCAAGCCGCAGCGGATCGATCAAGACTTCGACCATCTCGTCGCGATTGCCTACAAGGCTCGCTTCCAAAACGGCATCCAGCCCTTCGATGTCGTCCTGCAAGTCTTTTGCGACCCGGGCGATTGTACGCTCCGGTACCGGGCCGGTAAGGTTGATGATAATGATCGGGAATTCCGAGAAGTTGAATTCATCGACCGTATATTGCTCAAACCCATCCGGGAAATCCGCTTCGGCCTTGTCCATGGCGTCGCGCACATCTGCCAGAACCTTGGTCTTGTCCCAGCCAAACTCGAATTCCAGCACGATGTTGGCATAGCCTTCGGCGGCGGTGGAGGACATGCGATCCAGACCGTCGAGGTCCGCCAGCTCGGTTTCCATTGGCTGGATCAGCAGCTTTTCCGAATCCGCGGCTGAGATGCCGGGGAAGGGCAATGAAATCACCAAAGTCGGGATTTCAATGTCCGGTTCACCCTCCTTGGGCAGCACAACGTAAGCCAGCCCACCCGCAAGGATGGACAGGAAAATGAAGGCTACAACCATCCGCGCACGTGACGCGGCCCAGTCGACAATACCCGTCATTGTGTTTGCTCCTGATAGGTCGGCGCGACTGTCACGCCCGCCGTCACGAATTCTTGTCCGACGACGATCACGTTGACCTCATCCGCCAATCCGGTCAGCCAGATACCCTGTGCCGTGTCGCGCACGACATTGACCGGATTGAAAGCAACAAGGCCAGCGTCATCGACGGTGCGCAGTCCCAACACACCATTCTCATTCAGCGTAAGTGCTGAAGGAGGCAACAAATGCGCGTTGGTGCCGGCGCCAGAGATGGCGATTTCAGCTGTCTGCCCGTCACGGATGCTCAGATCAACATTCGGGACTTCGATCTCGACCCGGAAGGTTCGGGTGGTTTCGTCTGCAGAACGGCTTAGGAATGTGACCTTGCCAGCAACTTCTTTGCTGCCAGCCGCGAGACGCGCACCGGCGTCCGCGCCCACGGTGACGCGTGCGACTTCGGTCTCCGGGGCAAAGGCGACCAGCTTGATGGGATCAAGCTGTATGACCGTTGCGCAAAGCGAACCGGGCTGTAACAGCGTGCCCAACTCCGCAGTATCGCTTTCCAGAAGGCCCGAGAAGGGCGCGCGGATATCCAGCCGCTCCAGTTCCTTTTCCGCCGTTGCGATGGATGCCGTTGCGCTTTCGATCGTCGCATCGGCGCTTTGCAGCCCGGACTTGGCGGCAGTCACACCTGCCTTGGCCCCTTCAAGGCTGGCTTCCGCGGCGGCCAGAGCGGCGTCAGCGTTTTTCACACGCGTCTCGGCGGCAAAGCCACCCTCACTCAGCCTGCGGGCTGCGTTCTGATTGACCAGTGCTTCATCAATGCGCGCCTGGGCTTCGATCACCCGCGATTCGGCTTCCGGGACGCGGCTTTCGGCTTCGGTTTTGCTCGCGATGGCCTCCGCCAGACGGGCGCGGGCTTCTGCGAGGGTCGATGCGCGGGTTCCGGGATCGAGCTGGCACATCAACTCGCCTGCCTCAACAAATGCACCCTTGCGCAGCGGCGGAGAGATGACAGTGGAAGATGTCTCGGCCCGAACTTCAACTTCCCGAGCAGCCTGTGTCTGGCCGCGCAATGTGACTGCATTGTCAATTTCGCGCGCAATGGACTTGCGCACAACGACCTTGATCAAGGCGTCCGTATCTTCAGTCACATCTTCGGGTTCAGTCGGGGACAAGTCTTCGGCGACGTCCTCGACTTCTGTTTCCGCCCCGCCGGTCAATTCGGCAATAAAGGCAAGAGTCGTCTCACGTTCAATGACCCAAAAATACAATCCTGCGCCAACTGCAATGGCCAAGATCATCGAAACAATCCGCATCTTTTGTTCTTCCTTGGTAGACCAATGACCCGAAACGTGACGTTGGGTCGGGTGCTATATAGAGTTTGTTACGTCTAAACTAACCAGTTCAGATTACTTTTTTTGAGACAGCATCGCAATGATGCCCATTTGACGCACTGCTTGCAGCGGATGCATGCTCTTGGCTTGCGCGCGCCATCACTGTAAGACGAGCCGGAAAACAAGGGTGAGGCGGAGCCAATCCGCCGCGATATTGGGAGCGCGGGCGTGAGCGATACCGACAGCTTTATTGACGAAGTCACCGAAGAGGTGCGCCGCGACCGGTTGTATGGCTATGTGCGCCGCTACGGCTGGATTGCCGCCATCGTGATTGTAGGCATCGTTGGTGCTGCTGGCTTCAATGAATACCGTCGGGCGCAGGCTGAGGCCAAGGCCCAAGCGCTGGGTGACGCAATGCTCGCTGCATTGTCGTCAAACGAAGATGATGCGCGTGCCGATGCGCTGACTGGTGTCACAGCCGACACAGCAGAGGGGGCCGCGGTACTTGCATTCATGACGGCAGGCGCACAGTCGCAGGCGGGTCGCGCCGACGATGCGATTCAAACCTTGCAGCCCATTGCCCAATCGTCCGAGCTGCCGCTGATTTATCGCCAGATCGCCACGTTCAAGTCGCTGATGCTGCAAAGTGAAACGCAGGACGCAGACACGCGTCGTCAGGGGTTTGAGGCACTGGCTGTGCCCGGCGTTCGTATGCGCCTTCTGGCTGAAGAACAGCTTGCGCTGATTGATATCGAGACCGGCAACCCTGATGCGGCCATCGCCCGCTTCCAATCCATCATGGAAGATGCCGAGGCGACCCCGGGCTTGCAACGCCGTGCCCTACAGGCAATGGTGGCGCTGGGCGGCGCGCCAGATGCCACAGAGGCCGCCGGAGAATAAGCAAGATGGGTCGGACGATGGGGGATTTGGGTATGGTTTGGAGCACCCGCAAACGTATCCTGCTGGCAACCGTGGCGCTGACCATTGTTGCGGCCTGTTCCGAGCGGGAGGTCATCCTGCCGGGCAAACGTGAACCTGTGTCCGCAGTTCTGACCACAGACAAAGCCGACGCTGAGGCGCTGACCGAAGCTGCGCGGGATATCTCCCTGCCGCCGCAAGTGGCAAATACGGATGCTGCACAAAGCTTTGGCACACCTGCCTTTCGAACGGATCACCCGCAATTGGGTCAGACACTGACGCCGGTCTGGTCCGTTGATATCGGTGACGGCGACAGCCGCAAACACCGTATCGTTGCGGACCCTGTCGTTTCGGGCGGGCGTGTGTTCACTCTTGATGCCGAAACAACGGTTACAGCGGTTTCGACGTCCGGCCAGGTTCTATGGCAACGCGACATCCTGACGGACCGCGCCAACAATGGCGAAGGGACCGGCGGTGGCCTTGCTGTCGACGGCAGTGTTTTGTTTGTTTCGAGCGGTCTTGGCACACTCACCGCCCTTGATGTCGAAACCGGCGGCACAATCTGGGAACAGGAACTGGAAGCCATCGGCGTGGGACGTCCAACCGCTTTCGAGGGTCTGGTTTATGTCATGGCCGGGGACGACACCGGCTGGGCACTTGAGAAAGACAGCGGCCGTATAGCATGGCAGGTCAGCAGTTCGGAAACCCGCACAAACGTCCTGGGTGGGCCCGCGCCTATCGTGACAGACGGCCTCGCAGTGTTCTCCTTCGGCTCGGGTGAAATGCAGGCTGTGTTCCGTCAAGGTGGCCTGCGCCGCTGGGACGCATCGGTTTTGGGTGAACGGCAGGGCCGTGCGCTGGCCAAGGTTGACGATGTCACCGGTCGCCCGATTGCCAAAGATGGCGTGATCTACGCTGGTAACCAATCGGGTCGCACGGTCGCGGTGAATGCTGGATCTGGCGCGCCGATCTGGACCAGCCCAGAAGGGGCGATTGATACCGTGTTGCCCGTGGCCGGAAGCGTTTTCCTGATTTCCGACCGAAACGAGCTTGTCCGTCTGAATGCTGAAGACGGAACCCGTATCTGGGGCACGCGCCTGCCAAATTTCGTCAAGGATCGCCCCCTGCGGCAATCCGAAGTATTTGCGCATCATGGTCCGGTCTTGGCGGGTGGTCGTTTGCTGGTTGCATCCTCGGACGACACTCTGCGCAGCTTTGACCCAGTCTCGGGCGGGCTTACAGGTCGAACGGAGATTCCCGGCGGGGCCACAACGGCCCCCGTAGTGGCAGGCCAAACCCTTTATGTCGTGTCGCGCAAGGGCCAGTTGCTGGCTTATCGCTAAGCGCGCCAAGGTCAATCGCCTGATCTTGTCAGCACTAAGCGCTGGGGCTGCCGTCATCGCCAGCCGCACCTGCGATCGGCATTCCAAAATGCGTCGCAATCAGAGATGCCGTGTGCTTGGCTGACGCCGTCTCGGTGGACAAGCTCAAACAGTTCGGGCGTGGAATGGCAGCAAACGCATTGCGCTCCAGGTAATCCGCCAACGCCGCCTGGGTCGATAGCTTGCCCCGCTGCACACGGTCTGGGGCCGACACGCGTTCCATCAACGTGTCTTCGCTGCATGACAGATGAATCGGCTTGATGACGCCAGCATAGGGTTCGACCGCGCGTTCGTACTCCTCGACCAACGGTAAATCTTCCGGATGGCAATAGGCAGCCGTGGTGATCAGGCGCGGCACACCGGCCCGTGCCGCCCCGCGCAGGGTCGTCACCCGCAGATCATGGACAAGATCCCAAAAACCGGGAGCCGCAAAGCCGAACACCATACGGCCGATGTCGATGGCAGCGTGGTTGTCGACCAGCGGTGTCCCGGTCAGGGCGGCAAGCTCCTTAGCCACCGTCAATTTGCCTGTCGCAGGCGCGCCGTGAATAAGAAACAGGATCATAACACCACGATAGGCGTGCACCCACGAGTTCATCAATGCGGTTAGACCATACGGATCGGCACAATACCGCGGGGGCCGATATGCATTGCGCGATACGACCCCCTTTAAGTGATGCGGTGCATGGTCTATGTGCACGGCTTGATCTGTCGGACACACACCCATGACCATGACCCTCGCCATTGTCGGACGGCCCAATGTGGGCAAATCGACGCTGTTCAACCGCCTTGTAGGCAAGCGCCTGGCGCTGGTCGATGACCAGCCAGGTGTCACGCGCGATCTGCGCGAAGGACCGGGCAAGCTCGCCGATCTGCGCTTTACGGTGATCGACACCGCCGGCCTGGAAGAGGCGACGGACGACAGCCTGCAGGGCCGCATGCGCAGGCTGACCGAGCGTGCCGTGGATATGGCCGACGTATGTCTGTTCATGATCGACGCGCGTGCAGGCGTGACGCCAACGGATGAAATCTTTGCCGACATCCTGCGCAAGCGCGCGGATCATGTGTTACTGGCCGCCAACAAGGGGGAAGGGTCAGCAGCGGATGCCGGCGTGCTCGAGGCGTTCTCGCTGGGGCTGGGAGAGCCGATCCGCCTGTCCGCTGAACATGGCGAAGGGCTGAACGATCTGTACGCACAGCTGCAACCCCTGGCGGACCTCTATGAGGAGAAGAACGCGCAAGAGGCGCCGGAAACCGATGTGACCGTGGACGAGGATGAAGATGATCCTGACTACGTTCCGCAGCCCACCAATGCGAAACCTTTGCAGGTCGCAGTCGTAGGGCGACCCAATGCGGGCAAGTCCACCTTGATCAACCAGATTGTCGGCGAAGATCGCTTGCTGACGGGCCCGGAAGCCGGGATCACCCGCGACGCAATCAGTCTGCGCACGGATTGGGACGGAACACCCATACGCATCTTTGATACCGCAGGTATGCGTAAACGGGCCAAGGTGCAGGAAAAGCTGGAAAAACTGTCGGTCAGCGACGGTCTCCGCGCCGTGAAATTTGCCGAAGTGGTGGTGGTCTTGCTTGATGCGGCCATTCCCTTCGAACAGCAGGATTTGCGCATCGCCGATCTGGCTGAACGCGAAGGGCGGGCCGTCGTCATCGCCATTAACAAATGGGACATCGAGGACGACAAGCAGGCCAAGCTGAAAGAGCTGAAAGAGAGTTTCGAGCGGCTCTTGCCCCAACTCAAAGGCGCGCCGCTTGTGACCGTCTCGGCCAAGACGGGGCGCGGGTTGGATCGGCTGCACGGCGCCATTATGCGGGCCTACGACGTTTGGAACCGCCGTGTGCCCACGGCGGCACTGAACCGCTGGCTGACGGGCATGTTGGAACAGCACCCGCCACCCGCACCTCAGGGAAAGCGGATCAAGCTGCGCTACATGACGCAGGCCAAGACGCGACCACCGGGGTTTGTTGTTATGTGTTCGCATCCCGACAAAGTCCCGGAAAGCTACAACCGCTACCTCGTGAACGGCTTGCGGCTGGATTTTGATATGCCGGGTACGCCCATCCGTCTGTTCATGCGCGGGCAAAGCGATGCAAACCCCTACAAGGGGCGCAAGAAGGCAGGGCCGTCGAAGTTGCGCAAGCACACCGAAGGGCGACGCAGCTAGCGCGTTAGCTGGATTTTGGGCACTTAAGGTCTTGAAAACAAAGCTGTCCCCGCGGGGACACTATGTTTTCCGTGTCGCAGCCTGGATTACCGGGTACACCATTACGATGGAGCCGAGCAGCGCCAGTGCACCCACAGACCGCAGGTCAAAGCCGTTCTGAACGGTCACGGCCACCAAGGCCCAGATCACGGCAACGCCGTAAGTAGGCGCGCGACCCAGCGTCCTTTGGATCACAAATGCCAACGCGATCGCAGCAGCCACCATCAACCAGGCCGCGGTTTGCTGGGACGTCAGCCCGTACCCTGCCAAAAGCAAGCCCAAGGCCACACAGCTCGCCGCACTCAACCATCCGGCATACAAGCCAACGGGCCAGGCCGCAGCCCAAGGGTCAAGGCGGGGAGCACGCCAGAGCGCGATCAACGCGCAAACCAGCATCACCCAGATCAGTACGGTCGCCCAGACAGGACTGCGCACAGCCACGGGCAACCAGATACTGCCAACTGCCAGCGACACAGCAAGAGGGACGCGCATTTCTGCCCAATCCGGCGCAGTCCAGCGACGCAGCGCACCAAATGCCGTACCAATGATGAGCCAAACGTAGATCACGCCCCAGATTGCAAAAGCATAGCCGGCGGGCTGCACGGGTGGGTCAATCTGCGGGATCGGGAACTGATCGGCATCAAATCCCCCGAACCCCGGCACCCAGAAGGGGGACGCTGCAAAGGCCAAGGCGAGTATCAGCACAACCGCAGGCATGGTTTTCCACCGTTTACAAATTTCGCAAGGCCGGTAACCTTGTTGACATAGTTTAGTGCTTTCGACTGTATTTCAAGGACTTGAATAGATATGACCCGCATTGCGATTTTTTGTGATGGGACTTGGAACTCTCCCGATATCCAGGAACCGACTAGTGTCCACAAGTTGAAGCGTGCTTTGGTCAGTGACCCGGCGCTCGGGCAGGTGGCGGCCTATTTCCCGGGGATTGGAACGGATGATCGGTTTGATGGCCCGGTCAAAAAGTTCTTCAACAAGTACGGTGGTGGCGCCTTTGGCTGGGGTCTCGATGCCAAGGTCAAGCAGGCGTACCAGTTTCTGGCGCAAGCCTATCAGCCGGAGGATGAAATCTATTTATTTGGCTTTTCTCGCGGAGCGTTCACCGCACGGTCTGTGGCGGGCATGATCCGCAAATGCGGGATTATCGAAGACACCAGCACGGATGGCGTCAACGCGGCGTTTAATCTCTATCGCAAGCGGGGCAAGAGGAACCACCCTGATGCCCCACATATCCGAGAAGCTCGGCGAGAGATGTCGCCACGGTTTGCGACGTCTGTCACGGACATGGCGTGGCGCAAAGACACTTCGCGGCTTGTGGAGATTTCCTATCTTGGTGTCTGGGACACAGTAGGTGCACGGGGTATTCCCCCGTCCTTGCTGGGGCCCATCGCATCAATGTGGAACCGCCAGTACAAGTTTCACGACATGGCCTTGTCGAGCCTTGTGCAGTCCGCGCGCCATGCACTCGCATTGGATGAGCGGCGCGTACTGTACAAGCCTGCGAAATGGGACAATCTAGATGGCGAAAGTGGATTGAACGAAGGCGACACAGGGCCGCTGCGCGCCTACCAGCAGATGTGGTTTGTCGGGAACCACAGCATCGTGGGTGGTTCCGGTGCGGAGCAGCCATTGTCGATGATTGCACTGGATTGGGTTGTGCAAGGCGCGGGGCGGTTGACGTTGGAACCGGACATTAAGTTCCCGCCAAGTGACCCCGACCCACTGGTGGATGCCCCGGCGATCAAGTTCAAATGGTCGTTGTTGAAGAAGTGGCGCCAAGGTCCTGATCAACCTTGGGAAATTCATCCTTCAGTGCAGGAGCGCAGGCAGGGGCGGCAGGATTACCGCCCCAAATCCTTGCGTATCTAAACGAGTGTTCCATCTGCTGTCAGCGTTGTCTTGCCGCTCAGGTAAGGGGCGAGTGCTGATGGCAGTTGAACCGAACCATCATCCTGCTGACCGTTTTCCAGTACAGCGATCAAGCAGCGACCCACTGCAAGGCCGGATCCGTTAAGTGTGTGAACGAACTGTGGTTTTCCGCCATCTGCGGGCTTGAACCGGGCGTTCATACGGCGAGCCTGAAAGTCGCCAGTGGTCGAGACCGAGCTGATCTCGCGATAGGTATTCTGTCCGGGCAACCAAGCCTCGATGTCGTAGGTGCGGCGTGCTCCAAAGCCCATGTCGCCCGTGCACAGAACGACGGTTCTGTAAGGGATTTCAAGGGTTTCGAGGACACCTTGTGCGCAGCCCAACATCCGCTTCTGTTCTTCTTCCGAACCGTCGGGATGCGTGATCGACACCATTTCGACCTTTTCGAACTGGTGCTGGCGCAGCATGCCTGCCGTATCGCGGCCCGCGCTGCCCGCTTCAGAGCGGAAGCATAGGGTGTGGGCCGTCATGCGGATGGGCAGGGCGGCCTCGTCCAGAATGTCGCCTGCGACTGTGTAGGTCAGGGGCACTTCGGAGGTTGGGACAAGCCACATGCCGTCCTCGGTCCGGTAGCTGTCTTCGCCAAATTTGGGAAGCTTATCAGTACCATACATCGCATCGTCGCGCACGAGCACGGGGCTGTTCACTTCCGTGAGGCCGTTCTGATCGACATGGGTGTCGATCATGAATTGGGCGAGTGCACGGTGGATGCGGGCGACCGATCCTTTCAGCATGACGAAACGGCTGCCGGAGGTTTTGGCGGCGGTTTCGAAGTCCATCGAGGCGCTGACACCTGCGATGTCGAAATGCTCTTTGGGTTCGAAATCAAAGTTTTGCGGGTTACCCCAACGATGGATTTCGACGTTGTCATCCTCGTCGGCGCCGTCCGGCACGTCGCTTGCGGGTAGATTGGCGATGCGCGCAAGGGCGTCGGTCAGCTCGGCGTCGAGCGCCTTGGCCTCCTCCTGCATCCGCGCGATTTCCGCTTTCTTTTCAGCAACTAAGGCACGGAGGCGTTGGAATTCATCCTCGTCCCCGCGGCCCTTGGCAGCGCCCACTTCCTTGCTGGCCTTGTTCTGTTCGGCTTGTGCGGTTTCGGCGGCGAGGATCTTGGCCCGCCGCGCCTCGTCCAAGGCGAGCAGAGACGACGACATCGCAGCGTCCCCACGGCGCGCAAGGGCGGCGTCGAAGGCGGCGGGATTGTCGCGAATGGCGCGAATGTCGTGCATGTCTGGCCTCTGATCTTGGTGTTTCGGTGCAGGTCATATGCCCGATCCCGTAGCCCGGGAAAAGGGGGGCAAACGGGGTGTCACCCCCCGTGCAGCATCCGTGCACCCCCTGTACGCCGCCATCGTGATGGTTGGGTTAGGGTTTGTTAAGGTTTGAGGCCCCCGGACACGCATGACCTAGTCAAATTGATTTGTCGTTTCGGATACCCATTTGCCCGGCAAAACAACCAGTGCTTGCGCATGTCCTCCGCTTTCAATGCGGGCGGAGACAACGGACTGAACCAGCCACCCTTCGGCAGTGCGGGCCAAGACGGGGCTTCCCGACAAGCCGGGAATGACCGGGCAGTTCAAGATACGGACAGGCCCTAGGACCTGCGTGACGGGACAGTCGAACGCGGCGCTGAGCATCGCGGCCCGTGTCGACTGGTAGCCGATGATGGCGTTCGTTTTGTCCGTGCCGCTTGAGGGTGTGCCGATCGGGATTGGTTCAATGGTTCCCGTTGGGGCTGGGTTCTGCAATTCGATCAATGCCACGTCAGATGCGGGACTTTGTGCGACGGTCGGGGGAACGTGAACGGATTTTGCAGCACCATGCCAGACAAACTCCCCTCGCAACCATCCAGCAACGAAGTGGACATTTCCGGGTGGCTCAGCCGTGCCGTCGACCCTGAGCACGCAATGTGCCGCTGTCAGTACCCACCGTGCGGCAATCAACGTGCCTGTGCAGGCACGGCGCGTCCGGAACCCGGCAATGTTGACCCGTCCAATGGCGGCCCAGTCGGCGTGTTCTTGTTCTGACAAAAGGGGCAGGCCAGCCTGTTGGGCGCGCGCAATTGTGCCCTGCAACGAATGAACCGCAAGCGCGATCAGAAATACACCGGTGAGTTGGACAACCCGCATCAGCGCAGGATGCCATGGCAAATACGCCATGCAAAGCGGATCAAAACCCGTATTGGCCAGTGTTTCCGCCTTGCGCTGACCCGCCCCCGCCCATAGGTTCTGCCAAACTCTGAAGCGGGCCAGAATCCGCCCCAAGACCAAGGACAATTCCCATGGAAGCCATCGGCCAGTTTATTCCCCTGATCCTGATCTTTGCGATCATGTATTTCCTGCTGATCCGCCCTCAGCAAAAGAAGGTCAAAGAGCATGCTGCCATGGTCGAGGCGCTGCGCCGGGGTGATCAGGTGGTGACCCAAGGGGGCCTGATTGGCAAAGTGTCCAAGGTCAAGGAAGACAATGAGGTCGAGGTGGAGTTGGCCGAGGGCGTGAAGGTTCGCGTCGTCAAGTCCACCATCGCGCAGGTTCTGAACAAGACCGAGCCCGCGAAGTAATGCTTCAGATCGAGAGCTGGAAACGGGTTCTGATTTGGTCCTTATGTGCGCTGGGGCTGATCCTTGCCTTGCCGAACGGGTTTTACACCCGGGTTGAGCAGCACAACGACGCCGCACAGGCCATCGAACTTGGCGCGGATACCCCTGAGAACCAGGAGATACTGGCGCAATGGCCGGGCTTTATGCCGTCAGCGCTGGTGAACCTTGGGTTGGACCTGCGGGGCGGGGCGCATTTGCTCGCCGAGGTGCAGGTCGAGGATGTCTATGCCAGCCGCATGGAGGCCAGCTGGCCCGAGATCCGGGATATTCTGCGCCCTGAGCGGGCGACCATTGGCACCATTCGTTTGCAGCCTTCGGCGCCGGACGAGTTGCGCATACGTATTGGGGAACCAGCGGGTTTGCAGCGTGCTTTGCAAGTCGTGCGGACCCTTGCCCAGCCGGTGCAGACCCTGACCGGTGTTGGGGCCAATGACATTGTGGTACGTGTCGATGGAACGGACGTGATTGTTGTTACTCTGAGCGATGAGGAAAAGCTGGCCTCGGACGAGCGGACGGTGCAGCAGTCGCTGGAGATCGTTCGCCGCCGGATTGACGAGGTGGGCACGCGGGAGCCGACCATTCAGCGGCAGGGCGCGCAGCGGATTCTTATTCAGGTGCCGGGTATTGGCTCGGCTGCCGAGTTGAAAGAGATCATTGGGACCACAGCCCAGTTGACCTTCAACCCCGTTGTGAACCGGACGTCAGACGAGAATGCGGCCCCCGGCATCGGCAACAAACTGGTACCGTCGCTGGATGAACCAGGTCTTTTCTATGTCATCGAGAGCGCGCCTGTTGTGACGGGCGAGGATCTGGTTGATGCGCAACCGAGCTTTGACCAGAATGGCAGCCCTGCGGTGTCCTTCCGGTTTAACACGACCGGTGCGCGGCGCTTTGGGGATTACACAGCCGAGAATATCGGGTCGCCCTTTGCGATTGTGCTGGATGATGAGGTCGTGTCGGCCCCGGTTATCCAGAGCCATATTCCAGGCGGGTCGGGGATTATCACCGGCAACTTCAATGTCGAAGAGTCGACCAACCTTGCCGTGCTGCTGCGCGCGGGGGCTTTGCCGGCCGAACTGACGTTCCTTGAGGAACGGACCATTGGTCCGGAGCTGGGGCAGGACAGTATTGATGCGGGCAAGGTCGCGACCATGGTCGCCTTTGCCGCCGTGCTGGTGTTCATGGGCCTGAGCTATGGTCTGTTTGGCCTTTTTGCCAACATAGCGCTGATCATCAATATTGGTCTGATCTTTGGCCTCTTGAGTATGATCGGGGCCACGCTGACCTTGCCGGGGATTGCAGGCATCGTGTTGACCGTGGGTATGGCGGTGGATGCCAATGTGCTGGTGTTCGAGCGCATCCGGGAAGAGCTGAAATCGGCACGGGGGCCTGCGCGGGCCATCGAGCTTGGCTATGAAAAGGCATTGTCGGCCATTCTGGACGCCAACATTACGACCTTCATCACGGCCGTGATCCTGTTTGCCATGGGCTCGGGTCCAGTGCGCGGTTTTGCGATCACGCTGGGTCTTGGCATTCTGACGTCTGTGTTTACCGCGATCTTCGTGACGCGGCTGATGGTGGTGATGTGGTTCGAACGCCGCCGCCCCAAGACAATCGAGGTGTAAGATGCGACTGAAGCTGGTCAAACAGGGCACCAATTTCGATTTCTTCAGCCGCTGGAAGCTGTGGCTGGGCATTTCGGCCCTGATGATGGTGGTGGGCTTTGCCTCATTTGCCATTCAGGGGCTGAACTTTGGTATCGACTTCCGGGGCGGCACCACAGTGCGGACAGAGAGCACGCAGCCGGTGGATATTGGTGTCTACCGCGATGCCATGGCCGTGCTGGAGCTGGGCGACATTTCGATCACAGAGGTGTTCGATCCAACCTTTGATGCTGATCAGAACGTCGCGATGATCCGTATCCAGGCACAGGAAGGGCAGGAGGCGGTGACGCCCGAGACCATCCGCGAGGTTCAGGCAGCACTGTCCGCTGCGGTGCCGGACATCAAATTCGTGTCGGTCGAATCCGTTGGTCCGAAAGTGTCGGGCGAGTTGATTCAGACAGCGGCGATTGCGGTAGTATTGGCCATCGGGGCAGTGTTGATCTACATCTGGCTGCGCTTTGAATGGCAGTTCGCGCTGGGGGCCGTGGCAGCCCTTGTGCACGACGTGATCCTGACCATCGGTGTGTTCTCGGAACTGCAGATCAAATTCGATCTTGCCATCATCGCGGCACTGTTGACCATTGTGGGCTATTCGCTGAACGACACCGTGGTGGTCTTTGACCGCGTGCGGGAGAACCTGCGCAAGTACAAGAAGAAGCCGCTGAACGAAGTGCTGAACATCTCGATCAACGAGACGCTGAGCCGGACGGTCATGACCTCGGTCACGACGCTGCTGGCCCTGATTTCACTGTATTTGCTGGGCGGAGACGTGATCCGCGGCTTCGTGTTCGCGATGATCTGGGGTGTGATCGTGGGCACCTATTCGTCGGTCTTTGTCGCATCGACCATCCTGCTGTGGTTGGGCGTCAAGCGGGACTGGTCCAAGCCGGACGCCAACGCGGGCAACCAGTTTGCAAATGTGGATGCGTGAGGCAGCACTGGCCTAGATGCGGTTGCGAACTGGCCCTAACGCGCATTCAATACGGTCATCACCTTAGAGGGTGATGGCACATCTCATCACCGAAAGCCTTGCTTTGCCCGGTTTGGGCTGGCTGATTGCGGCCATTGTAGCCGCTGGGCTGGTGCGTGGTTTTGCCGGGTTCGGGTCGGGCATGATCATCATGGCGGCGGCGAGTTCGGTGCTGTCGCCCTTTGCTGCCCTTGCGTTCCTGGTTGTTGTCGAGTTCTGGGGGCCGCTACCCAATCTGCGCGCCGCGTGGCGGGACGGGGACCTGAACGAAGCGAAGTTCCTGCTGCTGGGGGTGGCCGTTGGCATGCCTTTGGGGCTGTGGACCTTGTCCTTTGTCGCGCCGGAGGTGTTTGGCTGGGGAGTGTCCGTTGCCATTCTGATTCTGCTGGCCGCCCTGATGTCCGGGTGGCGGTATACGGGTCCGATGGGGTCACGCATGATTGCCGGTGTCGGCACCTTTGGCGGCTTTCTTGGCGGGCTGGCCGGTATTCCGGGGCCACCTGTGATCCTGCTGTATATGGCGTCTGCCAAAGCCATTGCCGTGATCCGCGCCAATTTCCTGCTGTATCTGCTGGGCATCGACGTGATGATGCTGGGCATCTTTTGGGGCTTTGACTTGCTGGATGCGCAGGCCGTGATCATTGGGCTGGTTCTGGTGCCGCTTTACATGGTGGCGAATGTTGCGGGCGCGTGGCTGTTTGACCCAAAGGCCGAGCGACTTTTTCGGGCTGCGGCCTATATCGTCATCGCGGCTTCGGCTATTCTGGGGCTGCCGATTTGGGAGATGGGTCATGCGCCTCAATGAGATCACATATACAGACGCGCAACCGGTCGAGGGCTACGGCCCCGGCTTTTTTCGCATTGGCGGAGAGGTGGTTGAGGGTGGTTTGTTGACCGCGCCAACCGGGACGGGCGCCTGGGGCGGGTATGAGGACTTTGAACCGCTGTTGGCCCTGGCTGGGCAGGTGGATGTTGTGTTCATGGGCACCGGGGCAGAGATTGCGCATATTCCATCTGAGCTGCGGTCCCAACTGGAGGGGGCCGGTCTGGGAGTCGAGGTGATGTCGTCCCCATCTGCTGCGCGAACCTATAATGTCCTACTCAGCGAAGGGCGGCGCATTGCGCTGGCCGTTCTGCCTGTTTGATAGGGTGGAGGGGGCCTACCCCCCGCGCGTTGCGCGTCCCCCGCGGTTTATTTGGCGAAATGAAGTTGGATCGGGGGCTTTTGGCAGGCCACTCAATCGGTTAGCCATGCGTTATGGAATTGAAAGTCACTGATCTGGCCGTGGGCCGTGGCGGTTTGCCGGTGTTGGCGGGTGTGAGTTTTACCTTGTCTGCGGGGCAGGCTCTGGTGCTGCGAGGGCCGAACGGGTCGGGCAAGACAACGCTGTTGCGCACGGTGGCTGGATTGCAGGTGCCGATAGCGGGGCAGGTGATTGGGGCCGAGGACCGGATTGCTTATGCCGCTCATGCGGATGGGTTGAAGGCGGCACTGAGTGTGGCTGAGAATTTGCGGTTTTGGGCATCTGTGTTTGGGCAATCGGATATTGCACCTGCCTTGGCTGCCTTTGATCTTGAGGTTTTGGCGGAGCGCCGGGCCGGGCAGTTGTCGGCGGGGCAGAAGCGGCGTTTGGGTCTGGCGCGGCTGATGGTGACGGGCCGCGACGTCTGGGTGCTGGATGAGCCGACGGTGTCTTTGGACACAACCTCGGTCGCGCTGTTTGCAGATGCTGTGCGGGGACATTTGGCGCGGGGCGGGTCAGCTTTGATGGCGACCCATATTGATCTGGGGATCGAGGCCGAGACGTTGGATGTGTCGGGTTTTCGTGCAGCGGCGGCGCAGATGGCGTCGGCGGATGAGGCGTTTCTGTGAGGGCGTTGTTTTTCCGTGATCTGGCGCTGGCGCTGCGGGCGGGGGGTGGATTTGGTCTGGGGCTGGCGTTCTTCCTGATTGTCGTGGTGTTGGTGCCGTTCAGTGTAGGGCCGCAATCGGCCTTGTTGACCGAAATTGCGCCGGGGGTGCTGTGGTTGGGCGCGCTTTTGGCCTGCCTGTTGTCCTTGGACCGGTTGTTGGCCGTCGATTGGGAGGACGGAGCGCTGGATTTGCTTGCGACATCGCCCTTGCCGTTGGAAGGCATCATCGCGGTGAAGGCGGCGGCGCATTGGGTGACGACTGGGTTGCCTTTGGTTTTGGCGGCACCCGTGTTGGGTGTGCTGCTGAACCTTGCGCCTTCGGGCTATGGGGTCTTGGTGTTGAGCCTTGCCCTTGGCACGCCTGCCTTGTCGATGATCGGGGCCTTTGGCGCGGCACTGACGGTAGGGATCAAGCGGGGCGGGTTGCTATTGTCGCTCTTGGTTTTGCCGCTTTATGTGCCCACGTTGATCTTTGGGGCCGAGGCGGCGCGGCGGGCGGCGCAAGGCCTTGACCCCAGTACGCCGCTGTTTCTTTTGGCCGGGATCACTCTGGCCGTACTGGCAGCGATGCCATTTGCCGCAGGGGCTGTGCTGCGGGTGAACCTGCGGTAACGTCGTTGTCGATTGAGAAGGGACAAGCGAGGGTTTAGGAACAAGCCATGTCACTTTGGGAATATGCCAATCCGGTCAAGTTTCTGCGCCTGAGCGAGCGCGTGCAGCCATGGCTATGGGCCGGGGCCGCGATCTGTCTGGCTGTCGGTCTGGTCTGGGGGTTCTTTTTCACGCCGGATGATTTCCGGCAGGGATCGACCGTGAAGATCATCTATCTGCATGTGCCGTCTGCCCTGATGGCAATCAATGCGTGGTTCATGATGCTTGTGGCCTCGCTGATCTGGATTATCCGTCGGCACCATGTGTCGGCCTTGGCGGCCAAGGCGGCCGCACCCGTTGGCATCGTAATGACGTTGATTGCGCTGTTCACTGGCGCGATCTGGGGCCAGCCAATGTGGGGAACATGGTGGGCGTGGGATCCGCGCCTGACATCCTTTCTGATCCTGTTCCTGTTCTATCTTGGTTATGTCGCCTTGTGGGAGGCCATTGAGGACCCGGATACGGCGGCGGATCTGACCTCGATCCTGTGTCTTGTGGGCACCGTCTTTGCCGTGTTGAGCCGCTATGCGGTGCTGTTCTGGAACCAGGGCCTGCATCAAGGCGCGTCGCTGTCGCTGGACAAGGAAGATAACGTTGCCGACGTATTCTATTTCCCACTGCTGGTCTGCATCGGGGGCTTTGTCTTGCTGTTTCTGGCGTTGGTGCTGTACCGCACAGGAACAGAAATCCGGCTGCGGCGGACGCGGGCGTTGATCGCACGGGAAGCGCGCAGCGCCGGGCTGCATGCGGAGGGGGCGTGATGCCTGATCTTGGGAAATACGCGGATGCCGTGCTGTCGGCCTATGCCGTGTCGATCGTTTTGCTGGTGGGCATCGTCGTGCTGACCCTGTGGCGCGGTCGGCGGGTGCGGGCCGAGATGGATGCGGTGGAAAAGCGGAGCGGGCGGGATGGCTAAAATCTCACCGCTCATGTTGGCCCCAATCGGGATTTTTGCGGGCTTCGTGGCCCTGGCCGCGGTGGGTATGTTTCGGGACAACCCGGACAAATTGCCCTCGACCCGAGTGGGCGCACTTGCGCCGCCGCTGACGGATGCGCAATTGGCGGACTACACACCCGTTGCCGAAGGGGATCTGGCGCGGGGTGAGGTGATGCTCGTGAACTTCTGGGCCTCTTGGTGTCCGCCATGCCGGGCCGAGCACCCGAAGCTGTTGGAGATGGCAGCGGATGGTATTCCGATCATTGGGGTGAATTTCCGCGATACCGAAGGGCCAGCATCCCAGTATCTGGATGAGGATGGCAATCCCTTTGTTGCCGTCGCATTTGATCCGGCGGCGCGGTCGGCCATTGACTGGGGGGTCACGGCGCCGCCCGAGACCTTTATCCTAGATGCGGATGGCACGGTCTTATTCCGTTACCAGGGGCCGTTGATCGGGTCGGACTATGAGAACCGGTTTTTGCCAGAGTTGGAAAAAGCGCTGAGTGTTCAATAGAAAACGCCGCGAGAAAACCCGCGGCGAGATATCTTCGACCTGTCAGCAGATCAGCTGCTCTTGCGACGCCGCATGACCGCAAACGCACCTGCACCGACAAACAGCAATGGAAGGCTGGCGGGAAGCGGCACAGCAGGAGGGACGAGGCCGTCTGGGTCATCGACAATTGAGAATACAAAGTTGTCGACCGCGCCGGATGCACCTGCTTTGCCTTCCTTTCGCTCGAAGAACACGCTGATGACCGAGTCTTTGGTCAGGCGGCCCGCCGCAGCAAAGACGGTCGACGCTGTTGCATTGTCAAAGGTTGAGTCGCTGCCGTTGTCTATTGTGCCCAACTCCGAACCGCCGAAGTTGAAGCGATAGAACCCATCGTCGAGAGCCGAAACACCGGTCCAGTCCAGCGTAATGTTCGACAACAGCTTCAGGTCGATCCGCCGCGTACGTGCGTCATCATCTACAATGACGCTGCCGGCCTCTTGTTGGACCAATACGTTGCCGGACACTCCGTCGGAGTTGCTCTGATCAAATACCTGAAGATCGGGGTCTCCGGCGCAACCGTTTGTACCAAATCCGTAGCTACATGTCGTATCGAACAGCGCAGCACCAACGCCGCCGCCTGTTGTGACTTCCCAAGAGACGCCATTGTCCAAAAAGATCCGAGGGTTTGTAATGTCCTGTGACGTGGAGCTATCGAGGCTTGCAATTTCTGCCGGGCTACGTGGGTTCGCATCGAAATCCAAAACGTAGGTTGCGGCTGATGCGCTACCAGCTGCAAATGCGACCGCAAGAATTGAAAGTGCAGAAGTCTTCATGAGGGACGCCTCTTTGGCTTACGAACAATAAACGTTAACAAGACCTATCGTTTAGCTTTGGGGCGCTGTCAAACCAAGCGTCCCGAATTCGACAGCGTTTCTAAAGTTGTTTAGGTATTTTCAGAAACAATTTTACGAAACTCTCGTCATCGTTGAACAAGGTATTCCGAATTCAATGAAACGCTTGCAATTGTTTCATGCGATTTGTGTGGGTGATTCGTGCGACTTACGCGGGTTCGCCGCAATGGAAGAGGGCGCGGAAAACCGCGCCCCTCGTTTTTACGCCGCGGATGCCAAGTTCCGCAGCACGTAGTGCAGAACGCCGCCATGTTCGATGTATTCGATCTCGATCGCGGTATCGATCCGGCATTTCA
>NZ_JBYNDP010000203.1:0-4838 GCF_059783535.1 Tateyamaria sp.
TCCTCCGTTGCTTCAAGCGATCCGTTCAATCGCCAGCGCGATGCCCTGACCACCACCAATGCACATTGTGATCAGCGCTTTGGATCCGCCAATCCGCTCCAGCTCATACAAAGCTTTCACAGTGATGATCGCACCGGTCGCACCCACAGGATGACCCAGTGCGATTGCGCCGCCGTTGGGGTTCACACGTGCCGGATCAAAGCCCAGGTCGTTGGACACCGCCAAGGCCTGCGCTGCAAAGGCTTCGTTTGATTCGATGACGTCGAAATCCTCGGGTGACAGGCCGGTGCGGTCCAGCAGGTTGCGGACGGCAGGAATGGGGCCGATGCCCATGACTTCGGGGCGAACGCCTGCATGGGCATAACCCAATATGCGCGCCTTCGGTTTCAGACCCGCCTTTTCCGCGGCATCGGCCGTTGCCAGCACCACAGCCCCCGCGCCGTCATTGATGCCCGAGGCGTTGCCCGCCGTGACCGATCCATCTTTCTGGAACACAGGCCGCAGCCCCGCCAACGCCTCCATGCTGGTCGCCTTGGGATGTTCGTCTACTTCAAAGGCAACGGTGTCGCGCTTCACCTTCACCTCGACTGGCGCGATCTGGCTGGTAAAGCGGCCATCTGCGATGGCTGCTGCCGCACGTTCCTGGCTTTGCATGGCAAAGCCATCCTGATCGTCACGAGAGATACCGTGTTCTGCTGCCACGTTTTCGGCCGTCACGCCCATGTGCCCTGTGCCAAAGGGGCAATTCAGTGCGCCCAGCATCATGTCGAGCGTTTTCACATCTCCCATCTTTGCGCCCCAGCGCTGGCTCGGGATGATGAAGGGCGAACGCGACATATTTTCGGCCCCGCCAGCAAGGCCAAAGTCCGCATCGCCCAGCATTAGAGACTGAATCACCGACACAATGGCCTGCACACCGGAGCCGCACAAACGGTTCACGTTCATGGCCGGGGTCGTGTCTGGCACGCCTGCTTGCATGGCTGCGACGCGGCTCAGATACATGTCTCGAGGTTCAGTGTTGATCACATGACCAAAGGCGACGTGACCGATCTGGCCACCTTCGACGCCCGACCGCTCCAGCGCTGCTTTGGTAGCGACGGTGCCAAGGTCGATGGGCGTGGTGGCTGCCAACGATCCTCCAAAGGTGCCGATGGCCGTGCGTGCGCCATCCAGAAGTACGATGTCTTGGGTCATGATGATCCTCCCTTTGCATTCTGATATGACGACGCGCTTGCCACATGTCAGCCCCCGGGCTTGACTTGGACGCAACGGCATTGGCACTACTCCGTCATGACGGAGAATACTGACGCTATATTGTCGCTTTTGCCGACTCGCCTGAAGGATGCGCGGCGGGCGCAGGGGCTGTCCCTGGATGCGGTGGCGAAACTGTCGGGCGTGTCCCGGTCGATGGTGAGCCAGATCGAACGGGGCGAATCCTCACCCACGATTGCGACGTTGTGGAACCTGACCCGCGCCTTGCAGGTGGATTTTGCGGGCCTGTTGGATGAGGGCGCGGCAAAGCGGATCGAAGTGCTGCGCGCGGCGGATGTGCCAAGCATCGAGAACCGGGGCGCGGGCTGCACCATCCGCATCCTCAGCCCTCCGGAAGAGGCTGGGCGTCACGAGGTTTATGAGCTGCGTTTCATTGAAGGTGGGGTGCTGGACAGCCAGCCGCATGCCCGTGGCGCACGCGAGCATCTGACCGTGATCGAGGGCAAGCTGCGTGTGACCAGCGGTGGCGCATCGGAGAAGGTGGGGCAGGGCGACACCGCCCGCTATGCCGCCGATGTGCCACACCGGATCGAGGCGGATCGGCCCGCACGCGCATTCCTGGTCGTGCAGGACGCCTGAGCGTAAATCCGCTTTCACGGATTTTTGTCCGTGATTATGAAATCCGTTGTTTCGGAATCATCTCCGGTATGTTAGATTTTCCTACAAAGGAGCATCCGACATGACCCACGCGTTTCTCACCCATGTGACCGACACCCTGGCCCAGATAGAGGCGGACGGGATGATGAAGCGCGAGCGCGAGATCACCTCGCCCCAAGGCGGTCGGATCGATGTGGGTGGGCGTGAAGTGCTGAACCTGTGTGCCAACAACTACCTTGGGCTGGCCGATCACCCCGATCTGATCGCCGCCGCCAAGGGCGCGATGGACACACATGGGTTCGGCATGGCCTCCGTCCGGTTCATCTGTGGCACGCAGGATTTGCATCGGGAGCTTGAGCAGCGTCTGGCCCGTTTTCTGGGCAAGGATGATGCGATCCTGTTTGCGGCCTGTTTTGACGCCAATGGCGGGTTGTTTGAGCCACTCTTGGGGCCGGAAGATGCGGTGATCTCGGACGCGCTGAACCATGCGTCGATCATTGATGGGATAAGGCTCTGCAAGGCGAAACGCTATCGCTACGCCAACAGCGACATGGATTCCTTGGAAAAGCAGTTGCGTGCCGCCAAGGCCGATGGGGCGCGGCATATCATGATTGCGACCGATGGCGTGTTTTCCATGGATGGCTATCTCGCGAAGCTGCCCGAAATCACCGCGTTAGCGCGGAACTTTGGCGCGCTGGTGATGGTGGATGATTGTCATGCCACCGGTTTCATGGGGCCGAAGGGGGAAGGGACCCCAGCCCATGCGGGCGTGGACGTGGATATTCTGACGGGCACCTTGGGCAAGGCGCTGGGCGGGTCCATCGGTGGCTATATCGCGGGACCCCAGCCGGTGATTGACCTGTTGCGCCAGCGTGCGCGGCCGTACCTGTTTTCCAATTCCCTGCCGCCTGCTGTTGTGGCCGCCGGGATTGAGGCGATCCGTCTGGTAGAAGACGGTGACGATCTGCGCGCGCAGCTGTTCGACAATGCCGCCTATTGGCGGGCGGGGTTGGAGCGGTTGGGCTTCGAGTTGCTGCCCGGTGAGCACCCGATCATCCCGGTCATGCTGGGCGAGGCGCAGTTGGCACAGGACATGGCGGCGCGGTTGTTTGATGAGGGCGTCTATGTCTCGGGCTTCTTCTTTCCCGTTGTGCCGCGTGGGCAGGCGCGTATTCGGACGCAGATGAATGCGGCCCTGACACGGGCGGATTTGGATCGGGGGCTTGAGGCGTTTGAGGCGGCGGGCAAGGCTGTTGGGGTGATCTGATGCGCAACACAATGAAAGCATTGGAGAAAACTCATCCGCGTGAGGGGCTGTGGGCCGTCGAAGCACCGGTGCCTGAGATCGGGCCGGATGATGTGTTGATCCGGGTCAAGAAGACCGGGATCTGCGGCACCGACATTCACATCTGGAATTGGGATGAGTGGGCCTCGGCCACTGTGCCGACGCCGTTGATCACCGGCCATGAGTTCGCAGGTGAGATCGTGGATATGGGTCGGAACGTGGATGGTCTGGCCCTTGGTCAGCGCTGTTCGGGTGAGGGGCATCTGATCGGCAAGACCTCGCGCCAGAGCCGTGCGGGCAAGTTTCATCTGGACCCGGCTACGCGGGGGATCGGTGTGAACGAGCAGGGGGCATTTGCCGAGTACCTACGCTTGCCCGCCTTCAACGTGGTGCCCTTGCCGGATGAAATTGATGACGACATTGGCGCCATTCTGGACCCTCTTGGGAACGCTGTGCATACCGCCTTATCCTTTGATTTGATTGGAGAGGATGTGCTGGTGACGGGTGCCGGTCCCATCGGGATCATGGCCGCTGCCGTGGCCCGGCACGCAGGCGCGCGGCATGTGGTGATCACGGATGTGAATGCGGACCGGTTGCGTCTGGCCACCCATGTGGCGGATGTCGTCCCGGTGAATGTCGCGCATCAGGATCTGGCCGAGGTGGTGTCGGGTTTGGGCATGACACAGGGGTTTGATGTGGGTCTTGAGATTTCGGGGAACCAGGTTGCGCTGGACCAGATGGTCGAGGCGATGACCATGGGGGGGCGCATTGCAATGCTGGGGATTCCGCCCGGGAACTCACCCGTGGACTGGTCCCGCATTGTGTTCAAGGCGATCACCATCAAGGGTGTCTATGGTCGCGAGATTTTCGAGACCTGGTACAAGATGATCGCCATGTTGCAGAATGGTCTGGACGTGTCCGGGGTTATCACCCATCGTTTCAAAGTATCAGAGTTCGAGGCCGGGTTTGCGGTGATGAAATCGGGTTCTTCGGGCAAGGTGGTTCTGGACTGGACGTAAGGCGCATCTTGATGAGCCGGGGCGGACGGCACGTCAGCCTTACGGTGTGAACGGGATGCGCCCTGACGCTGTCAGAAGCCATGCAATGCTGTCTTCGAACACGGCGGCTGTGAGCGCGCGGCCGTATCCAGCACCGGTATCAAGGTTGATCCGGTTGCCGTAATGCGTGGCGGCGTCGACAGGCGTGTGACCGTGTACGATCAGCTTGGGATGTGGGTTCAAGCAGTAGTGAAACTCTTGCCGAATCCAGAGCATGTCTTCTTCGGTTTGCTCTGCCAGAGGCACACCCGGTCGGATACCGGCATGCACAAACATCAGATTATCGACGATATGGCTGAGTTGTAGGTTACTCAGAAAGTCCAAGTGGCTTTGCGGAACAACGGCGCGCGCGTCGGCCTGCACATCCTTTTCCCGGCGTTTGCCATGGGCTTCGACGCCATAAGACGCCAGTGTTGTGTTGCCGCCGAGGCGGTCGTGCAGCCAGTAGAGTTCCACCATCATATGCGGGTCGTGCCGGAGCGGGTCCTGCATGAACCATTCGAACATGCGGTCGTGGTTGCCCTTGAGGAACGTCCAATTCCGGCCTGCATCCTGCCCTTCGATCAGGGTATCAAGCACGGCACGGCTGTCCGGTCCCCGGTCTGTGTAGTCCCCCAGAAAGACGA
>NZ_JBYNDP010000204.1:0-1116 GCF_059783535.1 Tateyamaria sp.
GCCCAGTAGGTCTGAAGACGCAGTATGATTTCCTGAAAGGAACGGGGCGGTGTAACGGTGTCGGACATGGGTCAAGCCATCGGTTGAATTGCGTGACTTACCTACGGCCCGCCCCCCAAATGGTCAATTGCGCGCGAGGTGGCTTTTTACGGGTATTCCACCATTTCCATTGGAGCGGATTCCTGCTTAATCTGCCGCCCACGGAATGAAGTGGCACCAAGACCAACCAAGGGGATATGGGCGGATGTTGAAGCGTATTGTGCTGGCGTGGGTTGTCCTGCTTGCGTCGGTGGTGACCGTGAGTGCGCAGGACGATGCCGTCTGGATCCAGATCGAGGCACGACCCAACCTGAACGAAGCAACCGCCCGCGCCCGGGTCTATGCCGCTGATCTGCCTGATGTGAATGGGTTTTCCCTTGGTGGTGGCTGGTACGGTATTGCCCTTGGCCCCTATGCCCGGTCAGACGCCGAGCAGGTGTTGCGTGTCTACCGGTCCGAAGGCGTGATCCCGAACGACAGCTTCATCGCCTTCACCTCGTCTTTCCGCCAACAATTCTGGCCCATCGGTGCGAATGTGCTGAACCGGGGCGTGGTGCAGGCCCCCGTGCCAACCGAACCCGAAGACACAACGCCCGTTGTGGACACGCCTGCCCCACCGCCCGCTGATGAAACCCCTGAACAAGCGCGACGTAGCGAACGGCAGCTAAGCCGCGCGGAGCGTGAAGACTTGCAGATCGCGCTGCAATGGGCCGGTACCTATCAGGGGGCTATTGACGGCGCATATGGTCGTGGCACCCGCAACGCGATGGCACAGTGGCAAGAGCAGAAGGGATTTGATGTCACGGGCATTCTGACGACACAGCAGCGAGCCGTCCTGTTGCAGGACTATAATTCCGTTCTGGATGGTCTGGGCCTTGAGCTTGTGCAGGATGAGACCGCCGGGATCGAGATGTTCATGCCCACCGATGTCGTTGCCTTCGACAAATACGAATACCCCTTTGCCCACTACACCGCGACCGGAGACATCGACGCGACCGTGCTGCTGATCAGCCAGGAAGGGGATCAGACAACCCTCTTTGGCCTTTATGACATCATGCAAACGCTGGACATCGTGCC
>NZ_JBYNDP010000204.1:1216-4808 GCF_059783535.1 Tateyamaria sp.
GCCGTGGACAGCTGTACCCGCGTGACCGTCGATTCAGAAACCGATGCCGAGGTTAGCGTAGTAGATGAAACGCTTGGCGTTGCCGTTTTGAAACCCACATCGACCCTCGCCCCGTTGGCGATCGCGCGTTTCAGCGATACAAAACCACGCCTGCAGTCGGAAGTGGCTGCGGCCGGTTTCAGCTTTGAGGGCGTTCTGGGTGCCCCGTCCATGACATTTGGCACGCTCAGTGATGTACGTGGTCTGGGCGGTGAACCAAACTTGTCCCGCCTTGCCATGAACACTCTGCCGGGCGACGTGGGTGGCCCTGTTTTGGACGCCGGTGGCGGCGTTTTGGGGATGCTTTTGCCGCAGGATCAAGGTGGTCGTGCTCTGCCCGATGGTGTCCGCTTTGCACTGGATCGGGAGGCGCTGCAGGGCGTGCTTGCCCAGGCAGGATTGGCTGCGGCCAGCACAAACAGCGCTGCCCCGATTGATCCGGTTGATCTGTCTGCTGCTGCAACCGGCATGACCGTGCTGGTCAGCTGCTGGGACTGACAAGGGTTTCAATCAAATCGAACACACTTCGCCGGCGGTCGTTAGGACTGCGTTAACAGGCATGAACACAGGTTAAGGCCAAGGCGTGGGAGCGCTGTACCTTATTCAGTGATCGGAGTGTGTCATGTTCAAACCCTTCTTCAAGTCCATCGCAGTGCCTGCCGCAATCGTCCTGGCTGGAACCGCCAGCACTGCGACGGCAAGCACTGCGGTCGTCAAACCCTCACCCTCGTATCAGGGCCAGTGGTGGACCCATCCGTTGGGTTGCGAATACAGCCGCGCGGGGCGTCCCGGCGAAACGATGTGGTTTTTAATCGTCAACACCCGCAAAAAGGGGTGTCCGGCCTATATCTCAGGCACCACGTGGGGCGGGATATACCGCGCGCAAGGTTCCAAGATGTAGTTTGGTGGGCGCACCACAAGTGCGCCTTACCCGGAGATCTCGGGCGTCAGGTAGATCAGGGTTGGGCCATCAGTGTCAAATGCAGCGCGGACGGTGTCCTGCATCTCTTGCAGATTTTGCGGGGCGGCTGCGTAGGCCCCGAACGCTTCCGCCAGCTTACAGAAATCGGGGTTGCGAGCGACCACGGCGTTGGGCGCGATCTGGGCCCGCACCATGCTTTCCTCGATCTCCTTGAGCTTGCCATTGTCCCAGAGGATGATCGGCAGTGACAGACCCAATTCGACCGCGACGCCCAGTTCCTGCATCGTGTAGTGGAAGCCGTAGTCTCCGATGATAGCTATTGTGGGCAAACCGTTGCGAGCGACGGCGCCGCCAATGGCGGCCGGTGTGGCGTAGCCGAGTGTTCCAAAGCCCGTGGGATGATGCCAGTGACCGGGTTCATCCATGTCCCAGACCTCTTTCGCAGTGTAAGCAAATTGGGTCATGTCGGAATAGATCATCGTACCTTTGGGCAGGCAGTCGCGCAGAGCGTCGCAGACTGGGACGATACCGGGACGTTCGGCGTCAACCTCGGCGCGCCAGCGGGCACGCTGCGCGGCAACTTCATCCGCACGCCATCGGGTCGCTGACTGATGATGCTCAAGCATTTCAGCGAGGCTGGTCAGCACGTCATCCGCACGCGCCTGAATGCAGATATCCGCTCGTTGATTGTCGCTTAACACGACCGGGTCGATATCTACACGAATGAGCGTCGCGGTATGGCCCAAATCTCTGCGCCACAAATCTACTTCTGCCAACTCGGTGCCGATGGCAATGACCACATCCGCTTTCGCAAGCACATCAACACTGCTTGGTCTGGCAAGCGACGCTCCAAAATTCAACTGGTGGCCAGCCATCAATCCGCGCGCAGTATAGGTGGTGAAACTGGCCGCACCAGCCGCTTCTGCCACGGCCGGTGCAAGGCCAGTCTGCACCCCGCCACCGAAGATAAAGATTGGTGCCTTCGCGTCGCTGAGGTAGGTCATAAGTATTTCAGCGGCTGCCTCATCATCGGTGCGATAAGGCTCAATCTCAACCTCTTGGAAAGGTTCCGGGGCTGGTGCCTCAAGCAATCCGATGGAGACTTGCAAGCACTTCGGGCGTGCACGCCTGGTTTCAAACTCAAGGAGTGCACGATCAATCAGCGCATAGGTTGCCTCTGCAGTACGCGCCTCCTCCGACCAATCGCACACCGTTTCTGCCGCTGCGCGCTGGTCTTTCATCTGGTGCAATTGGCCTTTTGTGGCAGCCGTCTCATCAAGACAGGATGAGATCACCAGCATCGGCACCGAATCCGAGTAGGCCTGCCCCATCGGTGTCATGATATTGCACAGCCCTGGGCCAGTGATCACATAGGCCACTCCCGGCTTGCCCGTGGCCCTCGCATAGCCATCGGCCATGAACCCGGCCCCTTGTTCATGCCGTGCCAGCACGTGGGTGATCCCCGCCTCTTCGATCCCGCGGTACATTTCCTGATTGTGCACCCCCGGGATGCCAAAGATCACATCGACGCCGCGGTCTTTGAGCATGTGCGAAATTTGCGCGCCAAGGGGTCGCGTTTGGGCCATCAGGCTCTCCAGAATTGAATGGTAAAGATGACGTAAACGGCCATAAGCTCCAGCCGCCCGATCAGCATCGCGGCGGCCAGCAGCCATTTGGCGGTATCGTTGAGACCTGCGAAATTCCCCGATGGGCCGATCTGTTCTCCGAACCCCGGGCCGATATTCGCAAGGGCCGTGGCAGCACCGGAGAGGGCCGTAACAAAGTCGAGGCCGGTCATGGCCAATGCCACTGACAGGATACCCAATGTCACGACGAAAAACATGAAGAAGGACATGACCGAGTTCAGGACATCATCGCCCACCGGTCGCCCCGCATAGCGCGGCGTGAAGATGCCATGCGGGCTGCGCGTCTTTTGAAGTTGCGCCTTGATAGACGCGAACAACAGTTGATAGCGGAACACCTTGATCGAACAGGCGGTTGAGCCCGCACACCCGCCGATCAGGCCGGTGAAGAAAAGCACCGCAACCGCGAAACTGCCCCACTGCCCGTAATCTGCGTTGGCATAGCCCGTACCCGTCATCAGCGACACGGTGTTGAACAGGGCTGCGCGCACAGCCCCTTCATTCACCGCATTTTGTTGCAACAGGTTCCACCCGGCGATGAGTGCCACGATGACGAAGGCCGTCGCCAGGAAGACGTGGATCTGCCTGTCCTGCAGCAAGGGGCGTGCGGTGCCCGCGCTCAGCTGCACGAAGCGCACGAAAGGCAGCGCCGCAAGGATCATGAACAGGGTTGCGACATAGGATGGCGCAGGCCCAAAGGCCGCAAAGGATGAATCGTAATTCGCAAAGCCCCCGGTCGCGATGGTGGTCATCGCATGCACCGTGGCATCGAAGGCGCCCATGCCCGAGGCGATATAAGCTAGTGCACAGATTAGCGTCAGAGCGACGTATATGACCGAGATACGGCTTGCGATCTCGGTCGCGCGGGGCAGGATTTTTCCGAAAGTATCAAAGGCCTCGGTGCGGAAAATCTGCATTCCGCCGACGCGCAGCTCGGGCAGAAACACCATCGCAACAACGATGATACCGATGCCACCCAGCCATTGCA
>NZ_JBYNDP010000205.1:0-4800 GCF_059783535.1 Tateyamaria sp.
TCAGGGGCAACAGTGTCGCCAGAAACAACAAGCGCGGGTGGCGCAAATGGCGCATGTCCAAAAGCGATGTGATCCGCCGTTCAAGGAACGTCATACGACCATCCCGCAAAGCCGACCGATCGGCGGTGACCAAAGTGACCTTCGGTACAGCAACCACAAACATGCGGTCGCGTCTGAGGGTTTGCTGACAAACGGACAGTAACGTATCGCAATACGCGCGCACGTCGATCCGGCCACGGGTCAGCACTTCGGTATCACACGCGAACTCGCGCAGGTTTTCCACCTGACGCTTCCACGCATGGTAGGCCGGATTGAGAAAGAAGAAGGGCTTCAACGCTTCCAGCACAATCTCCCATTCGATGTCGCCCTGACGCAGGTGCTGCAATTCGTGCGCCAGCGTTACACTCAGCTCCTTGGGCTGGCCAAGCATATGCGAAGGAATAACAACGTAGTAATACCAAAGGCCCCGCGTCGAAAACGGAACCAACGTCTTGTCGGACAACCGAAGTCGAACACGCCCGAACCGACGCCACGCGTAGCTGGCGGACACGATGCGAAACAGGCAGAACATCGAAAACACCAGGCGCACCGTTCCAACGATCAGACCGACAAAGAACGCCGCGATAACCGTCCACGCTACCCATCCGACGGCATTGGTCACATTGCTCAGGAACGTGTCGCGCATGTTCACGAGCTTTTCGAACTCGGTTGCCTGCATGCTGAACCCGCCGTTCAGATAGTAGGCGACAACCATGTCCGACAGGTTGACGTTCACGGACTTGGCGTAGCCGTTCGACTGCAGGGTCGTGAACAGCAGAATGAGGAACGGCGAAAACACGATGGCCAGAAATACGCTGTTCAGCAGCCGCAACTGCGTTGCATAGCTGTGCGTCAGGCCCAACCGGTGAAACAGGAAGCGTGCGGCATACCAAAGGCCGTAGGCCACAACAAAAAGAATATTGGCATTGATGAATGCGTCGAGCAGCGCGTCACCCGGAATCATTTTTCAACCTCCGATCCACAAGCGCTCGGATTTGCCCCAATGCTTCCTCTGTCAATGCATCGTCGTTGACCAATCGCGCGACCAAAGACGCAGGCGTATCGTCAAACAATTTCATCGACAGATCCTTGAGTGAGCGGGTCTGGTACGCATCCTTGCCCAGCGTCGGCTTGAAGACATGGCGCTTGCCATCCTTGCGGCTGGTCACAAATTCCTTTTGCTCCAGAATGCGCAAGATGGTGGCAGCCGAGGTATAGGCCAGGTTCCGGTCTTCCGGCAGCTTGTCCAGAACGTCCCGTACGGTTCCCTCCCCCAGATCCCAAAGTTCTGTCATGAACTCCAGTTCAACCTCGGTCAGCAGTTCGCTTTTCTTCTTTTGTCTCATACCGTCCTATCCAAGACGTATCGCTCACTCGTTATGCCGGGCGAGTAAATACGAACTCTTTCGTTTTACAAAACGCTTTCTCACACCTTCCAGAAACAGAAGACACCCCACATGATGGCAAGGCCAAGCGGAATCCACAGCGGTTGACCCATCAGGCCAAGCCACAGCAGAAAGATATAGGCCGAGCCCAAAAGAGAGATGAACAGCCGGTCGCCTAAGGTGGTCGTCAGCCCGAGGATGCCTTTCCGCTCGATCCCATCGCGATATTTGACGACTTCGAGGACGCCGATGATCGCAATGGCGCCGAAGATGCCACAGAACAGGGCAAACGTTGCTGGTGTCCACGCCATCCAGAACGCAGGCCATAGCGGATCGGTCCACGAAAACCCCTTTTCCTCCTGTTGATTGGCGACATTGCCCCAGCCTTGGGCCAAGGCCGTCGTCGGCAACAGCGCGGCAAGATACAGAAGTCGTTTCATCACACCCTCCCCAGGGCAAAGCCCTTGGCGATGTAGTTACGGACAAAGTAGATCACGATGGCGCCAGGGATGATCGTCAACGTCCCCGCCGCCGCCAGCAGCCCCAACTCGTAGCCCGCTGACGATGCCGTCTTGGTCATCTCGGCCGCGATCGGTTTCGCCTGCACCGCCGTCAACGTCTTGGCCAGTAGCAACTCCACCCAAGAGAACATGAAGCAGAAGAACGCGGCCACCCCGACCCCCGCTTTGATTGTCGGCAGGAAGATCGTGACGAAGAAGTGGGGGAAGGAGTAACCGTCAACATAAGCCGTCTCGTCCAACTCCTTCGGCACACCGCCCATAAACCCTTCCAAAATCCAGACCGCGAGGGGAATGTTGAAGAGACAGTGCGCCAAGGCCACCGCGATATGTGTATCGAACAGGCCCACCGACGAATAAAGCTGGAAGAAGGGCAAGGCGAACACCGCCGCCGGTGCCATCCGGTTCGTCAGCAGCCAAAAAAACAGTTGTTTGTCCCCAAGGAACCGGTAGCGCGAGAACGCATAGGCCGCAGGCAAGGCCACAGCGACCGAGATCACCGTGTTCATCGACACATAGATGATCGAGTTGATGTAGCCCCAGTACCAGCTCGGGTCGGTGAAGATGACCTTGTAGTTGTCCAGCGTGAACGTCTGCGGGAACAGGCTGAAGCCCGACAGGATTTCGTTCGTCGTCTTGAACGACATCGCGACCAGCCAATAGATCGGCAGCATCAGGAACGCGATGTAGAGTATCGGAATAAGCGAGCGCTTACGCATGAGCAGACCCTCCGCCAAACGTCTGTTGAATAGAACAAAGGGCATGTCCGCGCCGCGGGGTGGGCAGTATGCCCGCCCCAGGGGGGCGGTGCAGGCATGCCCGACGGTGCCCGTCGGGCGCGACAGCGAACAAACGAACCGACATCATTGTGCGTCATCCTTCGTCATCAGAGTGTAGAACAGCCACGACACCAGCAGCGTGATCGCGAAATAGATCAGGCTCATCGCGGCGGCAGGCCCCAGATCAAACTGGCCCAAGGCGATCTTAACCAAGTCAATCGACAAGAGCGTCGTCGAGTTGCCCGGCCCGCCGCCTGTCAATACAAACGGTTCCGTATAGATATTGAAGCTATCCATAAATCGCAGCAGAATCGCGATGGTCAGAACCGTCTTCATCTTCGGCAACTGAATGTAGCGAAACACCTTCCAGGGCGAGGCCCCATCAATCTTGGCCGCCTGATAGTAGGCATCGGGGATCGATACGAGACCGGCATAAGACAGCAGCACCACCAGCGACGTCCAGTGCCATACATCCATGACAATGATCGTCACCCACGCCGCAAACGGGTTCTGGGTCATGTCATATGCAATACCTAAAACGTCATTCATGAAGTAGCCAAGCAGCCCGATCTTCGGCAGGGTAAAAATGTTCCACATCGCCCCAACCACGTTCCATGGGATCAACATGGGTAGTGCCATAAGCACCAAACACACCGGCACCCACATGCCTTTGCGCGGCATGGACAGGGCGATGATGATGCCAAGTGGAATCTCTATGATCAGGATCAGAAAGGTGAACAGAAACTGCCGTCCAAGTGCCGCCTGAAAACGGTCCGAGCGCAAGATTTGTTCGAACCAATCCAGCCCCTGCCAGAAAAACACGTTATTCCCGAACGTCTCCTGAACCGAGTAGTTGACCACGGTCATGATCGGCACCAGCGCGTTGAACGCCACCAACAGCAGCACTGGCAGAACAAAGAACCACGCCTTTTGGTTTTCGGTCTTCATGTCCGTGCCTCCGTCGACAACCATCCGTCGCGATACAGGCGCGTATGGTCAGGCCGGAAGGCCAGATGTATTTCTGCACCCTGCTCCGGCAATTCCCCCTCCACGATGGCTTTGACGGCCGTATCCCCCACCATCGCTTCGACAACTGCGTGGCGGCCCACGTCCGACACCTTGTGTACACGGGCAGGCAGGCCTGCATCGGCCAGCAATACAAACTCGGGACGCACGCCGATTTGCGTTGTTCCCCCCTGCCCGGTTACCGCGCCTTCCAGCGCGACCTGACGTCCCTGGAACCGCACGCCACCATCGCTTTCTTCGGCAGGCAGGACGTTCATGCCTGGTGATCCGATGAAGTGGCCCACAAAAGTGTGTTGCGGCCGCTCGAACAGCTCGACCGGGGTGCCGATCTGCACGATCTCGCCTTCCTGCATGACAACCACCTGGTCGGCAAAGGTCAGCGCTTCGGTCTGGTCATGGGTCACATAGATCATGGTCGCGCGCACCCGCTGGTGCAGCTCCTTCAGCTTTGACCGCAATTTCCATTTCAGATGCGGGTCGATCACTGTCAGCGGCTCGTCAAACATGACGACGTTCACGTCATCACGCACAAGGCCACGGCCCATCGATATCTTCTGCTTGTTGTCAGGGCTGAGGTGTGAGGCACGGATATCCAACATCTCCTCAACCTCAAGCATGGCAGCAATCTCTGCCACGCGCGCCGCGATCCGCCCCTCGTCCACGCCGCGATTGCGCAGGGGAAAGGCCAGGTTTTCGCGCACCGTCATCGTGTCGTAGATCACCGGGAACTGGAACACCTGCGCGATGTTGCGTTGATCAGGCGGCAGATCCGTCACATCCCGATCATCAAACAGGATGCGCCCCTCGGACGGGGTCAGCAGGCCCGAGATGATGTTGAGAAGTGTGGACTTGCCGCAGCCCGAAGGCCCAAGAAGCGCGTAAGCGCCGCCATCCTGCCAATCGAGGTCAATCTCCTTGAGCGCGTAGTCTTCCGACCCCGACGGGTTTGGCAGGTAGGAATGGCGGAGGTTCGAAAGCGTAATCTTTGCCATCAGGCGACGAGCCTCCCATCTTCTGCGAAATAGAAGGCCTGCGATGCATCCATGTAAAACG
>NZ_JBYNDP010000060.1:0-23221 GCF_059783535.1 Tateyamaria sp.
TGAACCGAGCCGCGCGTGGCGTCGCCCAGACGGACGCGGATGGGAAGCTCTTCGTCCCCTTCGACCATGGAACCGCCCGTGACCCCCTCAAGCCCCGCCTGCAATTGCCCGGCAATCTGGCGCAGGTCGAGGCCGAGGACTTGTACCTGCGCCTCGTTCACCGTGATGACGGCCTTTGGCGCGCCGCCACCAATGGTGCCGCGAGTGACAAGGACAGAGTCAACGCCGGACATGATGCGCCGCACCTCGTCGCCGGTTTCACGCAGGTCCTCCAGGTCTTTGCCCACAAGCCGGATCTCGACCGGGGCATTGACTGGTGGGCCCTGCACCAGACCACGGACAAGGATTTCGGCCTCGGGCGCGGTCAGGGCAAGATCGCCTTGCAGGTCGCGCAGGACAGCTTCGGTCGCCTCTGCCGATTGGGTGGTCAGCAGCGCTTGGGCATGACCTGGCGCGTTTTCGCGGGCGCCCACGATGTTGTAGTAGAAGGCGGGTGCCGAACGTCCGACCGTCCACATCACCTGTTCGATCCTGTCATCTGCGAGCAGCCGATCATTCAGCCGTGCAACGACATCCTGCGTATCGGCAATGCCAGCACCGGGGGCCAGATCGACCTCGATATAGAACTGGTCGCGGTCCACGCCGGGAAAGAATTGTGCCGTGAGTGTTGGCATGGACAGAAAACCAGTGACGGGCAGGACCAGCGCCAGCGCGATGGACCGAACAGGGTTGTTCACGGACCAGCGCAGTGATGCGGCAAAGGCGCGGCTCAATGCGCGGCCCTTCATCCCACCGCGCGTCCCGTTCGCGGGCAGCAGGTGGCCAGCAATGGCCGGCGTCAGCGTGATCGCCACGACAAAGGACCAGCCCAGCATGATCACCACGGCAATGGCGATGGAGCCAACGAAGTCACCGGCGGGACCAGGCAGCAGGATCAGCGGGGTAAAGGACAGCGCCGTGGTCACGGTCGAGGCCAGCAGCGGCGCAAAGAGGCGCTTGACCGATTGGCCCGCCGCCTTGACGCGGCTCATACCTTTTTGAAGCCTTTGTCCAACCTCATCCGTCATCACGATGCCCGCATCGACCAGCAGGCCAAGGGCCACGATCAGGCCGGTCACACTCATCTGGTGGATGGCAAGGCCGATGAAATTCATGGTGAACAGGGTGGCAAGGGTCACGACCGGCAGGATCAGTGCCACGATCATGGCAGACCGCAGCCCAAGGGTCAGCAGCAGCACACCGACCACAAGGCCAACGCCGATCGCCATGTTGAGGCCAACCTCTTGCAAGCGTTGTGCAGTGTAACCGGATTGATCAAATGTCAGGTCCAGCGATACGCCCAAGGGAATGTTGGACTGGTATTCGGCGATCTCTTCGCGAACAAAGGCCGCCCATTTGTCGACTTGCAGCCCGCTTTCCAGCTTGGCGCCCACAAGGATGGCGGGGTTGCCATTGTAGATCGCCAACTCGGCTTCTGGCAGGCGCGGGCCGCGCGTGATCTCGGCCACTTGGGACAGATAGGTGACCGCCCCGGTGTCCGAGCGGCGCACCACGATCTCGCCCAGCCGGTCCAGTGCCTCGACCTCGCCCGCAACAGTGATTAGCAGGTCAGACCCCGCCGGGCGTACACGTCCGGCAGGGCCCTTGGCGTCGGCCTGGGCAATGGCGCGGGAGACGTCACTTGCCGTAAGGCCAAGCGCGGCGGTGGCCACGGGGTCTAGCGTGACCAGCACCTCATCCTCGGGCGCACCGAACAACTCGACAAGTTCGGTGCCGGGGATGTTGCGCAGATCTTGGGCCAGGTCGCGGGCGTAGCGGCCCAGGATCGTTGTGGAAATGCCGGGATCTGCCGAAAGGGCGGCAATGGCGGCAAAAGCGCTGCCGCCTTCGGTGTCAAATTCCGGCTCGAAGGCGTCGGCGGGCAGGGTGGGGGACAGCTCGGCCAGATCGTCGCGGATCTCGGCCCAGACCTGTTCAATACGGTTGTCCGGCACCGTCACGCCCAGCTCGACGCTGACAATGGAAATGCCGGTCGAGGACGTGCTTTCGATCACGTCGACCTCGGACACTTCGCGCAGGATGTCCTCGATCGGTTGCGTGACCAGTGCCTCGACCCGGGCGGGGTCTGCCCCCGGCACCACGGTTGTGACGGTGCCAAAGAGGTTGGTGATTGTGGGGTCTTCCTGCCGTCCGATGGCCAGCAAGGACGACAGGCCCGCCGCGATGATTACCAGAAGGGCAAGGGCGACAAGGCGGGGCTGGCGGAAGGTGAGGGTTTCCATCACTCCGCTCCGACCACGCGCACCCGGTCGCCGGACACAAGGCGGTGGGTGCCATCGGGCACGATCATCGCATCGCCTTGCAGCGTGCCCCGGACAAAGGCCATGCCATCTTCGACCTGCAACACTTCAACAGCAGCAGCCTTGGCGGTGTAAAGGTCATCCTCATCCGGGTTCAGCACCATCACGGTCCACAGGCCGCGCACCCCGTCTTGCAAGGCACGCAGTGGGACCGAATACCCGTTCTGGTCAATCTGGCTGTGCAGCCTCAGCGTGCCCGAGGCGAGGTAGACCGGATCGTCGGTCTCAATCTCGAACAATGCAGTGCGGGTGCGGGTCTGGGCATCAAGGTCGGGCCGGAAGCCAACGAAACGCGCGTCGTAATCCACACCGTCCAAAGTGACCACGGCTGTGGTGTCCTGCACCTTTTGTGCCAGTCTGGGATCAATCCCGACGCGGAAGATCGGGGCCGTCTCCTCGCGAATATCCAGAACGGGCGCGCCCACGGACATAATCGCACCGGGGTCGACATTCCGCGCGCCGATGATCCCGTCGAACGGGGCCAACAGCTCGGTCTGGCTGAGCTGCACTTCTACTTGCGTGATCGCGGCATCCACTTCGGCAATCTGCGCCTGAAGCGCGGCAAGGTTCAGCGCCGTGTTGTCTACGGCCTGATCGGAGGCAAAGCCGCGGTTGCGCAGCTCTTTCTGACGATCCGTGGTGCGACGTGACAGTTCCGCCTGTGCCTCAAGCGCCTCGCGCGAGGCCACAAGGCGGCTGCGTTCAGCCATCAGGATGCGGGTGTCGAGCTTGGCCAGCACCTGGCCTGCTTTGACGCGGTCGCCTTCGTCCACTTCAAGGACGTTCAGGCGACCGCCCTGCTCGAAACTCAGGGCAACGGTTTGTGCGGCCTCGACCTGTCCGTGAAAGGCGCGGGTCACTGTCATACTGTCTGCCGGTGTCACGCGGATCGCCGAAACGGTGCTGATCGGGGCCGGTGGCGGGGCGTCAACCGCGGCGGCGCGGGTGGCCAACGTTGCGCTGCCAATCCAGACCGCACCGGCGGCGATGGCAATGACGGACGCGGTGCCGGTGAGCGTGACGATCCCGCGCACTGTGCGCTTCCAAAGGGGTGGTTTCGGTGTATCCTTGTCGCGATCATTAGGCATGTTGCCACTCCTTGACAGGAAGTAAGAGGTGCTTACTTATGGTAACAGACATATGTAATAGCCACTTACTTTGGCAAGGGAGAAAGGCAAAAAAACTTGGAGCAGACCACGGATAAGGCCCCCCGGACCCAGTATCACCACGGTGATCTGCGCGCGCATCTTATTGAAACTGTGCGCATTTTGGTCGAGGAGAAGGGCGCTGACGGGTTTTCGATTTCCGAGGCCGCACGCCGCGCTGGTGTGAGCTCGGCAGCACCCTACAAGCACTTCAACGACCGTGCAGAGATCGTGCGGGAGGTCGCATTGGCGGGAATCGAACGGATGCGCGACCAGATGGATGAGGCGGCCAAGGGGGCATCGGGCGACGATCTGGCGGCCATCACGGCCCTCGGAATGCTCTACGCCAATTTTGCGCGGACCGAGCCCGGGGTGTTCCGGTTGATGTTCGGTCTGACCAAGGGGCATGGCCAAGACCCCGAGCTAATGGAGAAGGGGAATGGCTGTTTCGAGATCGTGAAACGCGAAGTGCGTGCGGTCATGCCGGAAGGCACACCCGACGCCGAGATCGAGCGGCGAAGCTTGATGTTGCACATGTTCGTGCACGGTCACGCCTTTCTGGAGATTGACGGCAAGCATGATGTGGAGCTGACAGACGCACAGGAAGCCATGATCATGGCCGACATCTCGCGCCGCATCATCCGCGACTAACGGAAGATCCGGGCAAAGAGCGGAGCACCGAGGATCACCACGAAGATACGCAAGACGTGGTGCGCAATGACAAAGGCGACGTCGGCCCCGACAATCAGAGCCAGCACCGTCAGTTCCGCCTGCCCGCCGGGGGCAAAGGCCAGCAGGGCCTCCATCCCCGGGGCAAGACCGGCGGCATAGACGCCTTCAAAAAAGATGATCGTCAGCACGATCAGGATACCGCAGAAGCCCAGCCCCGCTGTCAGGTCACGGCGGATTTCTGTCATGGTGATGCCAGTGTATTTCACGCCCACGGTTGTCCCGATAAAGAATTGGGCAGCCCAGATCGCTTCGGCCGGGGGGCGATGTTGCAACAGGCCCGCAAGGGCCATGGCCGCTGCCACGATCAGCGGCCCAAGGATCGACGCGCCGAACATGCCAAGCGCCTTGGCCCCGCGCCATCCCACAAGGGCCGCCACTACCATCAATCCCAACTGCGTGGGAGCCAATGTCGCCGCTGGCACGCCCGGCGGGTTGCTCAGGTCCGCGTCCCAAACCCCGCGCAGGATAAAGGGCAGGGCGACAACAATCACCAGTACCCGCGTTGCGTGGATCAGCGACAGGGTCCGCGGGTTGCCACCGGCCTCTTCGCCCAACACCAGCATGTCCTGAATGCCGCCGGGCATGGCGCTGTAATAGCTGGTGACAAAATCGAACCCCCAGAGCCTGCGGAAATAGGGTACCCCAATCGCGCCGATGACCATGATCATCACCGGGATCAGCAGCAATGTGGGCCACATGCCCAGCATGGACGCCAGTACAACCGGGGTGATCGTTGCCCCGACGGCGACACCCAGCACGGTACGCATGCCTTCGTTGATCAGGGGCGTTCCTGTCATGCGCACGCCCGCCAGAGCGCTGATCAGACAGGCAAAGATGGGTCCCAAGAGCCATGGCAGGGGCAGCGAAAGCCAATGAAACAGCGCAACACCCAGCCCGGCAATCGCAAAGGTCATGGCAACCCGGATCACCGGGCCAGCACCTTCAACCGATACCGCAGCGAGGTTTGCAAATGCGCCTCTGCCGCTTCGCCCGCCGCTGCGCTGTCCCCGGCGGCGATGGCCGTCAGGATGTCGTCATGCTGTGCTGTCACAACCTCGATCCGCTGCTTGTCTGCCAGTGTGGTCGGCCCCATCAGCATCAGGGCATTGTTCAACGCACGCGCCGCATCCAGCAGAAACCGGTTGCGCGTGGCAAGATAGATGCCCCGGTGAAAGTCCTGATTCAGTGCCGCAGCCTCTGCCGGGCTGCTCTTGGACATGGTGCTGTTCAGATCGCGCAGGGCGTCAATCTCGGCGGCGGCTGCGTGTTTGGCCGCCATCTCGGCGGCAGTGCGCTCCAGCACGATCCGCATCTCGTAGAGTTCCACCAGTTCAGAGTGGCTCAGCTGCCGGATAACGGCACCCATCCGGGGGCGATGCTCCACGATACCGTCCGCCTCCAGCCGCCGCAGCGCCTCACGAACCGGTGTGCGGGACAGGTTCAGCCGGTCGGCCACATCGGTTTCGCGCAGACGGTCGCCCGGTGCAAATTCACCCGTGCGGATCGCAGCCAGCAACTGGGCATAGGCCGTTTCGCCCTGGGACATATCTCGATCGGTCATCGCGCACCTTAATCATGTATCCATTTGGATACAATGTGGGGGTGCGAGACACCAGCGCCAAATGAAACTGGGTCAGTAATCCCGTTCGATGAAGATACCGATGCCAGTATTGGCGTCTGCACCCAAGGTGCCGCGCGCCGTGATGTTGGGCGTCAGATCGATGTTCAGCGACACCTCCGGCCCCTCCGCACCACCCACAGTGACATCGGTATAGACGTTCTCCGAGATATACCTGCCGGCCCGCACAGCCGTGTTTCCCTCTTCGTCCGAGGTGACATCAAGGTCGTCCAACCCAAACGAGCCACGCAGCCGCGACACGATCCCTTCGCCGCCCTGACCGGCAAGGGCTGCCACGGCGCTGGCCAGTTGCAATGCCTGAAAGGCCGAGAGCTGCGTGATGTCTCGACCAAAAAAGATCTGGGCCAGAACCTGATCCTGTGGCGCGTCCGGCGTGGATTCAAACGTCACTTCCGGATCATCAGCGGGCCCTTCAACAACGATGCGTGCAGAGCCCGCCGACGTCGGTGTTTCGGCTACCAATCGCAAAAGCGGTTCAAACCGGCCTTGCAGGGCGACGCGACCCTCGGTCAACTCGAACCGCTTGGTCAGAACGTCGATGCGCCCCCGGATCAGGTTAAATTGCCCGGTCGAAATCATGTCGGCTGTTGTGCCGCTCAGCCGCAATTGCCCGCCCATCTCGGCGTCAATGCCGCGCCCCCGGACAAAGATGCGGTTGGGTGCGTTGATCTGGATGTCCAGCGGATAGGCGGAGCCTGTCGTGGTTTCGCTGTTCGTCTTTACAAGGCCAGCCCGTTCGCGTGTGCGCATGACGGGGCGCGTGGCACCGATATGGGTAATGTCGGGCACGGCCCCGAACGTTGAAATACCGCTGGACGGCACGCGCACGTCAGTTTCGCCCAGATTGATCTGGCCGGAAATCGAGGCACCCCCGGTCAGCGGCCCGCGCAGTGCGACCTGCCCATCAACAGTCGTGTTGTAGAGTTGCGGATCGCGCAAGGTCACTGCGTTCAGCGATACATCCAGCTGTGCCGGGTAGTTGCCGGTCAGCGTGATTGGACCGGAAATGCCAATGCTGCCGCCCTCTGAAATGGCACCGGTGAAATTCAGAACGGCCTGTCCGCCCGACAGGCGCGCAGCCCCCGACAAGTCGGACACAGAGACGGGCAGGCTGGGGGTGGCCAGTTGCGCGCCTTGTGTTGAGATTTGACCGGAGACGGAGCCGAGCGCGGGGGGGCCGTTGACGCTCAGATCAAAGTCGGCAGTTCCGATGATGGTGCGGGGTGCGATGAACGGGTTGGCAAGGCCAAGCTGCACTTGCCCGCGTGTGGCAAGGTCCAGCGTGCCATCCCCGCGCACCCGACCGGTTGCGGTGGCCGTGGCGCCGGACGGGCCTGCAATGCGGGCGATGATGTCATAATCCGCCCCGTCCTGTTGGGCTGTGCCGTTCACCGTCATGCTGCCCGCCAGCCCGGGCACAAGCGGGGCCACGTTCGGCAAGGTCAGCGCATAGCCCGCGCCCAAAACACCGTCCAGCAGGCTAGCACTGACCCGACCCGAACTGCTGTAGGGACCGGCGACGTCCGTCACGACCTCCCACCCCTCAGAGGTTTGCGACAGGGTGCCATCCAGCGCCAGCGGCCCGTTCACACCGGGCGCCACGGCCCCGACATCGGGCAGGCGCAGGTCGAAATCCGAGGTCAAACTGTCCGCATATGTGCCCGAGATTGTCCCGGCGCTCTCATAGGGTCCGGTCACAGCGGCGTCGAAGGTCCACCCCTCGGCGGTTTGCGCCACATCACCGTTCAGCGTTGCACCACCGGGCATGCCGGGGGCAAAGGCGTTGATCGTCGGAACAGCCACATCATAGCGGGCGGTGACGTTTGTTCCGTCAAACTGCCCCGTGACCTCGGCTCGTGTCTGCGCAGGGCCTTCGATCATGCTGTTGAACTGCCACACGCTGTCGGCTTGCCGGGCTGTCGCCGTCAGTTCTGCACCATCCTCGATCTGTGGAACGAGGGGCGACAAGTCTCCCACCGCCGCCTCAAGCGTAATTTCGGTGCTATCGGGCGCAACCCGGGCCGTACCGGTCGCCGTGCTGTTCAACGGCCCGGTCAGAGCGGCTGAAATATCCCAGATATCGCCCATCTGGGTGGCTGTTCCGTCCACGGTCAAGGGGCCGTCTACCGCCTCGGTCACCTGTCCGACATCCGCCACGGCCGCATTGAACAGCGCGACCGAGCCGCCGGTGCGGAGGTCTGCCGACGCGGTCAGGTCAAGTGCAGGGTTCTCCAATGTCAGCCGATCGACGAATGTGCCGGTGGTGTCGCGACGCGCGGCAAGGATCAGGTCGGTCTGCCCCGCCAGCAACGTATCGGACTGCGCGATGCCAAGGGCCAACTCTCGCGTCTGCCCCCGCACCTCGATGTCAAAAAAGCCACCCAGGGCCGCCGTCCCGGACAGGGCCAGGTCGCCGGCCCCCGACAGGTCCAGCCCTGCGAGGTCGGCAAAGGCGGACAGGTCCTGTGTCACAAGGGCTGTATCGAATGTCGTCTCGAACCCCTCGTCAAACCCGCTGACCTCTGCCTGACCCGTCAGCGCCCACGCGGCACTGGCGAGTGTCAGGTTTGTCAGCGCCAGCGGGGCATCGTCGGCATAGGCAATGTCGAACCCGCCGGACAGAGCAGAGCCAACGGCTTGCGCCAAACCCGGATCGTTCAGAGCCACACCATTGGCATCCACGTTCAGGCGGCCCGCAAGCGCACCGATTGTGCCCACTGCACCGCTCAGTGTTCCGTCAAAATCCAATGTGATCTGATCCACCGCGGCATCGGGCTGCTCAAGCCCCGTGGCACCGATGCGCGCGACCAACGCATCGCTCTGATCCGCATCGAAATCGACGGCAATGGAGGCACCGGTTAGGCGTGCGTCACCGGGCAGGCGCAATGGCTCCCCATCCGGGTCGGCGAGCGTGCCTTCGATATCCAGCAAGGTCGGCCATGCATCGCTGTTCAAATCCGCCCGGCCCGACAATTGCAATGCGCGGGTGTCCAGAGAAAACGCCTCCAGAGACAACGCACCATCCGCATCGCTGCTGCCACGCGCGGTCAGCGCCACATCTGTTCCGAAGAAGGCGCGGTATTCCTGCAGGAACAGGGCCGACACATCCCCGTCCAGTGCGGCATCAAAGACCATCGGCCCGTCTGCTTCGCCCTGCAATGCCAGCGCGCCGGTCAGACGCTGTGTGTCGTCGGTGCGCAAATCCAAAGTTGCGCCAAAATCGCTTAACACTCCTGCGCCCGAGACTGTCAGATCAACGCTGGGGCGGTCGGGAATGTTCAACATGCCCGAAACCAGCCCACCCGCGCCCTCGCGCAATCGCAGATCAAGGGACAGGTCGCGAGTGTCATTTGCGTAGGCCGCCGTGACATCGAACACCCCGAGATCCACATCGGTGCGGGTCGCAGTGATGCGCGTGTTGCCTGCGCCATCTGCCAACGTCGCCGCGCCGGTGACGGATAGCGTGGCCGGGTCACCCAGCACAGGCGCTCCCAGCACAACCTCGGCCAGATCAAGCTGTGCGATGCTGATCGACGCCGGCAGGTCCGGCAGGGCAAAGGGGGTCGCCTCGGGCGCGGGCAAGTCGCCGCCCGGGGCGGCAACGGGCATGCGCGGCAGCTCAATGCGGCCCGCGCGCAACTCCTGAATGTCGATGGCGGCCCGGAACAATGCGCGGCGGTTCCACTGCATCGCCACGTCTTCCAGCGTCAGCCAAATGCCCTGATCGTCGGCAATCGTGATGCGCTCGATCGTGGCGCGACTGCTCAGCGCGCCAGCAAAGCCGTCAATGCGCACGATGCGTCCTTCACCGCCCAGGCTGTTTTCGAGCAGCCCAACCAAAAATCCGCGATCCTCATCATCGTCCTGCGCCAGCGCGATGGCGGGCCAGATCAGGATCAGGAAAATCGCCACATATCGCATCAGAAGGCCTGCCCAATTCCGATATACAGCTCCACCCCGGAACTGTCGCCCGGCCCTGAACCGGGGACAGCCACATCCAGTCGAATGGGACCGATCCCAGTGTCATAACGGATGCCCGCGCCAAACCCGGTGTGCCATTCGCCTGACCCGTCGATAAAGCTCTCGGGCCCGACATAGCCTGCGTCATAGAACCCCACGACCGAGAACCTGTCGCCCGTCTTGACGCGCAATTCACCCGATATCCCGGCAAAAGCACGACCTCCGATGGTCACGCCCGGGCTCAGGTCCACGCCAAGGGATTGGTAGTCCTGACCGCGCACCGTCCCGCTGCCGCCGGAAAAGAACAGGAAGTCGGCAGGCGCTTCTTCGATGGACGGACCGGCCACCGAACCCAACAGCCCGCGCACGGCAAAAACAACCCGGTCACCCAGCTTGCGATAAGTACGCACGTCGAGGGTGGACAGTACGCCCTCGCTGGTGCCCTCGATGTTCACGAATGGCTGCACCGAGGCCTCTGCATAGTAACCGCGCGTCGGGTTCAAGGGATCGTCACGCCGGTCGAACTTGGCCTTGAAGGGCAAGGTGAGGATCGTGTAGTCCCGCTCGCCCAGATCATCACGTGTTTCAGCCCGTCGCAGCCCAAGGCCGTAGTCGTACTCGCGGTCCTCGCTCGCAAAATAGGTGGTACTGAACTCAAGTCGCGCGGTGCGGGAAAACAGGTTTGGGTCATCGCGCTGTTCAATCTCGGCCAGCAATTGCGCCTCAAGGTCGGTGCGCCACGTGGCAGGGCGGGACAGTTGCGCGCCCAGACGGAAATCAATGCCGTCTGTATCGCCGCCAACGCCACTGATCTCTCCGTCGATCTGCAAGCGTTCAGCCCCACCAAAAATATTGCGATGCAGCCAGAGCGCACTGACGCTGAAGCCATCGGTGGTGCCGTATTCAGCGCCAAAGCTGTAGCGGCGGGGCAATCGGTCGGCGATCTGCGCGGTCACATCCAACGTGCCGTCGGGGTTGGCCGTTTCCGCTTCGACCAGTGTGGCGGAGGCAAAGGTGCCGGTGCGCCGCAGCCGGGTTTCGACCTTATCGAGGGTATCGGGATCAAACACCTCGCCGCTGGGCCAGCCCGCAATCTCGCGGATGCGCTTTTCACGCACGGCGCTGTCGCCCTCCAGATCCAGCCGCCCCAGACGCAGGCGCGGGCCAGGGTCCAGCCGGACATCGGCGTTCAGCTGGCCTGCCGGGTGGTTGGCTGTGATCTGCTGACCGCTGACAGAGGCCTTGGCGTGACCCTCCTGCCGCCAGCCTTCGATGCCTGCACTGGTGGCGTCCCGCAGGGCGGACACGCTTGCCGTCTCTCCACTTTGCACTTGCGGGGAAGGGGTGGTGCCGGGGGCCAATGGACGCACGGTAACCGAGCCAAAGCTAAACACCTTGCCGGGGTCCACGGTCACAATCACGGTGCCGACGCTTTGCGGGGCCGATATGGGCGACAGACCCGCCGCCTCTTGCCCGTCGACCGTGATCGAAATGGTGGGGCCGAAATATCCTCGGTCATAAAGTAGTGCGATCAGCCGGGCATAATCGGCCTGCGCCGCGCTGATAACGTCGATGGAGCGAACATCGCCTTCTTCGTCCTGTAATCCGGCGGTCAGGGACGCCGCGCGCAGATCCTCGGTAAGCGCCTCGGGCGCGCGCAAGACCACGTCCAGAGCCCAGGAAGGGGCCGATAGGCCAAGGCTGACCCCGCAAACCGCCAAAAACCGGCAGGTAGTCCGATACATCGCAGTACTCCGCCGCGCGCAGCACGCGGCCTTACATAACTGTGCATGCCAAATCTGCGGCCAAGGTTCCAGCGCATTGATGCCTGCGCTGTCAGGTTTTGACGTAACCGGCAACAACTTGCAGCAGGCGGAAGGCGGTTGCTGCGTCGTTTTCCACCACGGCCATGAATTCTTCCTCGCCAATGCGCAGGCAGGTCAGCTCGCTCTTGGCCCGCATATCAAGGGCGCGGGGTTCGCTGCGGATCAGGCCCAACTCACCCACAAGGGCACCGGCGCCCACAGTAGCAATCAATGTGTCCTCAGCCCCATCCTGCGGCAGCAGCAGATCGGCCTCTCCGTCGATGACCATATACGCCCCATCGGTCGGGTCATCGTTCTTGTGGAACACGTATTCGCCGGGATGCGCCGAGTACCAGCGCGCTCCGAAGGCCAACAAGCGCAGCTGCTTGCGCTTGAGGCCTGCGAACATGGGCGCCTGCCGCAATGCCTCGACCTTGCGGGCAAGGTCGGCGCTTGCGTCCGTCCCTGCTTCCATCCGCTCTCCCTCGGCGCCCTGCAACCGGCCCTGTACGATCTCGACATGGGCATCGAAGGCATCTTCGTCCTCGAAAGACGCGCCCAACACGATCAACGCCGCATCGGGCAATAGAGTGCGCAGGTTGCGGAACAGGGCGGCGCGTGTGTCCTCGCCGTAACTGGCCATCGGCTCATCGAGGATCAGAATGTCGGGCCGCTTGATCGTGGCGCGGCTGATCGACAATGGCTCGGCAAACAGGGCGGGCAGATTGGCGCCGCCCAAAGCGATCGGCACGTCAAAGACCAGTTCCAAAACCAACTGGTTCGCACCCGCCTCGGTCAGCGCCTCAACCACAATGCGGCGCAGATCATCGGCCCGCGCGCCAGCACTGTCGGACACCTTGCCATACAGCGCGTTTTCCAGAACCGACAAGCCGTGCACATGGGCATCGGGCTCGATCGGCACAAAGATGTTTTTCATCTGCTGGCGCAGCTCCGCCCCATGCTCGACCCGCATCTTCAACACCTGGGCCTGTACATCTGCGGGAAAGGCGGCGGCGACCTGTTCGGCAGTGATGTTGCTGGGCACGCTCAAAAGCAGGGCCAGTTCCTTGTCGGTGATGTCGGACCCGGCAGGTTTGCGGTCCACAAGCTCAAGCGCGGTTTCGTAAATCTCGACCTCAAGCCCCAGCTTGCGGAACAACGGGTGGTCCGTGCCGTTTGGACCAAAGGTCTGGCGCAGCATCTCAAGGATGTTGCGTGCCATCATTTCAAGATTCGAGGCCAGAGACAGATCGTGCAACAGGCGCAGGAACTCGATCTCGGCCTCGATCAATTCTGGGCCGATAACTTCACGCGGGGTGGCAAACAGTACGTTCTCACCAACCGGCAAGGCCGGGTTGTAGGTGTCGGGATCAAACCGGTGTACATATCGGTCCAGTCCGGCCTCCGCGACGGCTGCCGCCACCTTCGGGCGCAGATCGATCAGCGCCTTTGCCAGCTGTGGATGCTCCTTTTCATCAAAGGTCTGGTCCATGGTCCGACGGGTCAGCGCATCGCCCGACCCGCTGCCGTCAATCAGCGTGTACCACCACGTCCGCAGCGCGCCCTTGTCGGGAACGCCCGCAATGGTCGGGTCCAGCCATTTGCCATCCAACATATCCGGCGTGTTGCCGGCCCGGATCGCCTCGCGCTTGAAATCCGTTTCTTCGCTTGCGGCTGTGGGGGCCAGACGCATGGGCATCATCACGTTCTGACCATAGCTGCCTTGAAACATGATGGGGCGCGAATTGGCATGGCCGACGCGCTTGGCAATCGCCGTCTGGTGCAGCGCGCGGATGTCGTGGCCGGATACAGTAACCGTCCCGCTGGTCGGCAGCGTTTCCCGCGTCAGCACCTCGGCCAGGGCGCGCCGGTCCTCGTCATTGGGGGCCGTGATGGCAAGGCTTGTCCCCGCGGGGACAGTCAAAGAGATGTCTTCGAGCACCGCATTGCCATCGCCATCAGTGACCGTTACGTGATCCAGAACGATGTCCCCGGTCAGGCGTGGCGTGTCGGGGGCAGGGCCATAGAACAGATCGTCATCAATCATGCCAGCGGGCGCAAAGCGCTCGGTGATCGTCTCCCAGCGCAGGGACATGTCGGCCACCTGGTTGTAGTAGGCCAGCAACTCCTTCCACGGGCTCGACAGGTCCTTGTAGGCTGCCAAGGCCGCGACCAGGGCCCCGATTGTCACGTCGCCCTGGATCACCAGATAGCCCCCGATGGAAAAGAAAAAGAACGGGGTGAGCTGGGTGATGAAGTTGTTGAGAAACTTCATGAAGAATTTCTTCTGGTAGATCTCGAACCGGATGGCAAAAAGGTTGCCCAGCCGGTTCCCGATCATCGCCATGCGAAAACGCCAACCGCCGTTGACGCGCAAGGTGCCCGCACCGGCCGCGCCTTCACCGATCTCGGCAGCGAGCGCACGGACCTGGATAACGCGCTTCTTGTTCAGCAGGTTGATCTGGCGTTGCAGCTTGGGGATCAGCCAGGCCTGTAGCGGGATCAGGGCGATGGCGGCAAAGCCGAAGGCCACGGACTGGAAGAACAGAAAGCCAAGGATCGTCAGCATCTGCCCGGCCTGCAGCACGGGCTGGGCAATGGCGTCGCCCATCAGCCCGCCCATCGGCTCGCTTTCAGCGGTGACCATGCTGACCAGCTCACCCTGGCTGGTGCGCTCGAAGTATGGCTGCGGGAACCGCAGGATGCGGGCAATCAGGGTATAGCGAAAACGGCGCAACAGACGTTCGGCCAGCACACCTTTCATCGTGTTGATCCGCATCTTGAGCAGGCCGTGGCACAAAACAGCCACGAGGAACCCGCCACACAACATCATCAGATAGGTGATCTGCTCGAACTCGTACCCATAGGCAGAGACGGTTGGGGATCCGGACCCGATGGCGTCATTGATGATCTGCTTGGGCAGTTCCAGCGTCAGGTAGAGCAGCGGAAACAGCATCAGCGTCACCACCAACAGGATCAGCTGATCGCGTTTCGAATAGGTCCAGATAAATCCAAAGAGGGAGCGTTCTATGATGCTTGTCCACGTCGTGAAGGGGCGGGAATTGCGCCCAGCATCAGCCTAACAACGGCAATCACGGGAAATCAATGGCGCGTCAGCATACGGTACGGCATGGATTGCGACAAAACACATCGCGGCCTAGGGTGAAGGCAGAGGAAACGCGAAAGGCACACTTTGACCGACACAGTTACCTTTGCTTTGGTCCTGCTGTTCCTGCTGCAGGCAAAGCACCTGTTTGCCGACTTCTACATGCAAACGCCAAGGATGCTGGCGAACCGCGGGCGCTACCTGCATGTGGGGCGGCTGCAACATGCCGGGTTGCATGGGGTTGGGTCACTGGTTGCAATGGTGCTGGTTGGTGTGCCTGTGGCCTGGGCACTGATCGTGGCGCTGGTCGAGTGGGCTGTGCATTTCCACATAGACTGGGGCAAGGGCCGCTGGTCGGAACATACGGGCCATGGCCCCGACCAGGGCGGGTTCTGGCGCGCCTTCGGGCTGGATCAAGCGCTGCACCAGTGGACCTACCTGGTCATGGTCTGGGCCGTATTGCCTTGAATTTCAACAACGCGGGACATTGCTGCCGGTTCTGAACTGTTTCCTAAGGTCTGCCTCGAGTGTCTACGACGTACTCTTGCCCCATCAATGACGCGACAACCAACTCCAAGCGTCAGCGGCAATTAATGGGCCACCAGCATAGAACCAATGGGTGTGTTGGGGAATAATTTGAAGATCAACGTTGTGTCCCCGCTCGGCCATTCCTGTTGCCACGGTACGCGCTGAATCGGGTTTGAAAATATGTTCGCGCGTACCGATGTAGTATCGCAGCGGTTTCGGTTCGGCAGGTATTATTGCCTGCGCGGGGTCCGCAAAACCCGCGTGTATCGCTGCGGCGCGCCAGGGTCCATTGGCTTCGTTCAGAAGGCGCTGAGCATATGCGCCACCATTGGAATGGCCAAATAGATAAATGGGTTTTTGACTGGGGGAGAGGGGCTGAACAGCCTCGTTCAAGATTCGATGGACAATAGCTGGTTCAGTCTTGTCCTGAGGCCAGTTGTTCATATGACCATCCAGCGCGATGAGACGCAACTTGTGCTCGTCCGCCACGACCCGCCACATATCAATCATAGACAACCCGTTTCTACCTGCCCCATGAAACAGGAGAAGGGTGGCGATCGGTTCGGCGCCGGATTCTGGCATGTAAAGGTGCCACCGCCGTCCGTCAGTTACCAATGTCTTGGCAATCTGGCTCAGATCCTTAGGCACATCATACTCGACTGGCTCAATTGGAGGAACGAAAAGATCTGGCCGATCCTCCATACGCACCAGCCCTGTTTGAGACGGGGTATTCATCGCCGGCATTTGGAAGGATGCATCATCGGATGCTAAAAAACCGTTGGGTCCAAAACCTACGTAAGACACTACAGGAAATGCAAAAATCAAAACCAGCACTCGCATCATGCCTGTACCTCATTTCAGCAAAAAGCCTTCTTGCGAAATCAGTTGCACAAACATGAGACGAAAATGCGGCCACACGTCGGTCGGACATTCAAGTACGGCACAGCATCCGACCCTTTGGCCTCCGTTGAGACCTTCGCCGCGCTCTGAGCAGAGGTTTGCTCAACGTCGTTCAAGTCTCAAAATATGATACTCATCTTCGAGGGACATTTACGTCTTGCAGCGCGTCATAAAAACCATCCCGTAATCTTGATTGTACTAAAATCGTCTGGAGGCTATCGGACACGCAGCCGCATGTGTCGATCGACGGTTTGTCAAATGGTTCTGACATCCAGTTACCTCATAGGTATGTATTCAACTATCGCCAGTTTGGCCTCAAGTCGAAGCCGTGTCTCTTGCCAATACCTACAGGAAAGACGCTTTAAACCGCTCGTGGATGTTGTCACCTTCCTGCAGTTCTGCGTTGCATTCAAGACGGGCGGAAAGCTGGTCACCGGCCCCGGACGTACAACTGTAAGACCAGCTTTTGAGCCGACAGTCGACACTTTCAGCTGCACCCGCAAGATCGATGGCAAGTGTCGCACTGCGTGGAGGCAGCAAGCACAAAGGCTCGATAACTGGCATCAGCCCGATTTCCCGCGTGTCTGGCTCAACTGGGTCGGCGCCTTCTTGGGCAATAACATGCAGTGTGAAGTATGCACAAGCGCAGACGACGTTGCGGCAACGGCCAAAACTCTTTCGAGTTAAGTGCGGCTGAATATGAAACGCACTCTTCAAAGCATCTTGGTAATCCTGGCCCTCATTCCGCTTGGCTTCGGCGCGGCGAATCTGATTTTCGGAGCTGAGCGGTTCCTGCCCAGTGGCGATGTGACAGCCGCTGTGGACAGCCAGCTTCGCTTTCAGTCAGCTTGGTATCTTGGCCTCGCGGCGATCATCCTGTGGATCGTGCCGAGGATCGAGCAGGAGACCGCTCTTTTCAGAATCATAATCCTGAGCCTCTTCATCGGCGGGCTTGCCCGCGCGTGGTCGTGGCATACGCTTGGCGCCCCATCGGTGGGCATGCAGTTTGGTATGTATCTGGAACTTGCATTGCCGCTTCTGTTGCCACTTCAAGCCAGATTGGCGCGATAGTCACAGAGCTCACTGTCAGACGCCCAAATCAAAAGAGAGACCGCGTTCCCAATTGGAACGCGGCCTCTGTTCTTGGGTTAATGGAAAGGTTCAGGGAGCCGTTTCGATGATGGTGACCAACGATGGTTCGAATGCAATCAGCCCATTCAAGCCCTCGGCAAAGTCAAAAGTTCGCTCGTAGCTCCAAGCGATCTTAGTGGCGAGCAGAGTCTGGTCGTCTCCCAACAGGTTGAAATATGTTGCGTCTCCCTTGAGCGGGCAGTGCGTTTGCCGAGCATCAGACACGACCAATGGACCGACGACCGCGTCTTTGGGAAAGTAAATCATGGGGTCGTAGAGATCATAACCCATTTCCAGCACACGGATTGCAGAAGTGCTCACGGCCAGCAGTTTCCCGTCAAATTGCGCTTGGACACGCCGGGAAATTGGTTTCAGCTTCATCAAGTGCCGACCATCAGCCGGATTGTGGATGGTGTTTTCGGCCATTGTAACTGAAGACGGGTCAAACTCGACATTCATGGCGCTTGCCTCCTTGCACTATTGAGTAAGCAGATGGGTCAACCACAGCTGGTTGCCATAATGCGGCTGGTCTCCTTCAACGACCGTCCGGATTGTTCCGACCATTCGTTAATGGCGGACTGGACCGACCTCATCGCAGATTTCGAAGTGGGGGCCTTTTCGATGACACCCTCGGCAATGAGCCGCCCGGTGACGTCTTTGGACAGGATGTATCCGTCCACGCCCATGGCGCGCAGAAAATATTGCCCTGTCGTTCCACCCAGGCGATTGGCGTTCTTCTTCAAAGTTTCAAGAAGCCCTGCGAAGTCGTCATTGGGCCAGCTCGCAACGAACTGCCCAAAGCTGCCGTGTTCAGCGGCGATCTCTTGAATGTAGACTGCGTTTCTCTGCACCGACTGAATCTTCTGTGGATAGCGGACAATGGATGTGTCTTTGCAAAGCTCATCAAAGCGGTCGTCGCTCATCATGGCGTTGCGGCCGATGTCGAAGCCAGCAAACGCAGTCTCGAAGCCGGGCCACATACGATCGACGACTTTCCAATTGAAACCAGCGTGGAAAATGGCGCGCGTCATCTCGGCCAGCCACCGGTCATCCGGGATGACGGCAATCTCATCCGACGATTTCGATGACTGAAATCCGTTGAAGACAGCTTGCTCGCTGCCTTTCCGCTCGATGCTGATTGCCAGAATTTCGTCCAAAGTATGCATGTTTCTGTCTCCCTCGTTTTCATAATGTGACGGCGCAAGCCGGGGCGTGTGTGCGCCGCCCCGGCCTGGCTTTGCTGGCAATCAGTTTCCTGGTGATGCAAGGAACAGCGTCAGCTCATCGAAGTTGTGCAACTCATTGCGGCGGTCGAGATGCGTTACAAACTCCGGGTCAGCGAAGAGCGCCTGAAGCCCTGCGGGGTCTTCCACCCGCCACAGGTTCAGTTGAAGCGGCTCTTCTGGGCCACGACCAGCGGCCTTGGCACCGATGGGGAAGGTGGCAATCTTGGTCAGACCATGGCGTTCGGCGATGGGCTCGATGGAGGCCTCGTACTCAGCGCGTTCTTCTGCGCCAAATCCTTCGTTCATCGCAACCAGATCCACCAGGACGGCAGCATCCGTGATTTGGCCTTCATCCTGTGCAGAGCCGCCCATGTAGATGGTCAAGGCACGCATGTTGTGGATCTCATCGCGCTGACCGGTATGCGGCACATACTCGGGGTCTTCCAACACAGCTTGCAACGCGGCAGGGCTGTCCATCTCCCAGATCAGAAGGCGGGAGGCGTTTTCCAGCGCGCCGTCCAGATGAGCATCAAGGTTGTAGCGATGCAACACGGACATACCGTGCCGTTCGGTAACCGGGCGGATGAGTTCTTCATAGTCGATGCGCTCTTGCAGCTCGACGCCGTTGTTGAGGACGACGAAGTCAAGCATGATGGTTTTCTCTTGCGCAAATGCTGCGCCTGGCGCGAGCAGAGCTGCTGCGGCCATGGTCGAGAAGAAGCGGCGGGTCATTGAAAGCATGTGGGTCTCCTTAAGTGCTTCGCATGATGGCGATGGGGAGAACCTAAGGGACTCAAAAACGAACCAAAACAGGCAATAGTGCGGTTGCCTCGTTGCAAAAATGAGCCGCGCGTTCGCTAAGTGATCAGCTTTGAAATCGACCGCGGTCAGTTGCAATCTGGTCGGCGAAATAATCAACAAAAGCGCGCACTCTGGCTGTGTCCCTGAGATCGCTGTGAAGGAGAAGCCACAAAGACCGGTCCTTCTTTGCATCAGCGCCCGGAACACGGACGATGCGATTATCGGCGTCGCCCAGAAACGCCGGTATCCAGATCATGCCAACGCCATTGGCCGCCGCTTCTATCTGCATAAACACTTCAAACAGCGAATGCCTTTGAGGCGCATTTGGGAATGGTGTGGTTTTGATCCAAGATCCGTCGTGGCCCCACCCGAGCCACTCCGCATTGCTGCCATCGCCTATTTCCGGCGCCCCAATTGACTTGAGATAGTCCGGCGAAGCAAACGCAGCAACGGTGTAATCGACGAGACGCCGACCAACCACATTGTCGTCCACACTGTGAGCGGCTCGGATCGAAATGTCGGCTTCGTGTCGTTCCAGATCAGAGATGGCGTTCGTTGCGATTAAATCGACGTCAATCTCGGGAAACTCTTCCGCGAAGCTCGCCAGAATGGGTGCAAAGAATGCACCGGCGAAAGATGGCGGTATGCTCACCGTGATGCGGCCACGCGGGATATTGTCCTGACCATAGAGCTGTCGTTCCATTTCAAGTGTTTGACGTTCGACACGCTCGGCGTGGCCAAGCAGCAGCTCGCCTGCAGACGTTAAACGTAGTCCGGTTCCGGATCGCTCAAAAACCCGAGTTTGCAGCGAATCCTCCAATCGGTCGATGGCTCGCCGGACGGTTGCGTGTCCGCTGTTGAGAACTTCAGAGGCGGCCCTGAAGCTGCCTGCCCGATGCGTGGCAAGGAATACTCTCAACGTGTCCCAATCAAAATCCATCGAGATCCTTTGATTACCAGCCGGATCATTTTTGAACCAGCTATCGCCAATATCTTCACTCGCGCAATCATTTTGTGTCAACCAAATTGGCGTCACCAACCATCGGTGCATTCCCGCGTCAATCCACGATTTGGAGACCTAAACATGACAAAACTCGCATCCCTCGTTGCCGCCACTTCCGTTTCAGCCTTAGCACTGGCCTCAACTGCTCTTGCAGAAAGCCGCACAGAAACCCTTTCCAGCGCCTCGCTCATCACCATCGCGCTTATTGATGCCCATCATGAACACCGGAACGTCTTCATGGACGAGCTGTTCCCGTCGGTGTTGCCTGCCATCGAAGAAGTCGGTGGACGTTTGGTGGCCACTTTTGAGACCATCGACGTTGAGGAAGGTAACTACACTCCGCAACACATCATGCTGCTGGAATGGCCCTCGGTCGAAGCATTCGAGGCTGCTGCAAACGATCCGCGCAACCTGGCCGTCCTGGACCGCCGCACAGAGGCCATGCGCGATTTCACCATCGGCTTCTTCACCATTCCTGAGGATGTGGCCCTGACCCTGGAGGATGGCGTGGTTTATGAGTTCTTTGCCGGCATCCCTGCAGGACCAGAAACACCCAACCAACTGCAAACCTTCTTCCAGAACGTCATTCCGACCGCGTTGGAATATGGCCGTGTCGACGCGATGTTGATGCAACCAGTCGAAAGCGAGCGCAACGGGTATTTCCGCCCGATTGCTGGCCTGGCGACCTGGCCCTCGGCAGCCCACTTCGAGCAATTCACCGAGACAACCGTATTCCGTGAAAACATCGAAGCCTACCGCAACCCGGCCTTCGTAGAACTGGAACTGATCAACACTTACTTTGTCGAGTGACGTTTGGCCCAAGGGTCTTCGGGCCCGACTGACTTGACCAAAGAGGGGACGTTCTCAGCGGCACTGAGAGCGTCCTTTTTCAGTTCTGTACCAGTGTTCCTCCGATGAAGTCGGATTGTACATTGATCGACTCGTGCAAGAACTTGGCAAAGACTCGTACCCGTTCCATGCGACGCAGATCGGGATGCGTCAGAAGCCAACCTGGATAGGAACCGGTGAGTTTTGCACCCGGGACCCGGACAAGACCATTGATGGAATCTCCCATGGAACAGGGGAGTGACGCCATACCCATGCCTTGAACTGCCGCGCGGGCATGGAGGCTGAGATTTGGCATCTTCCATTTGATGGGCGCGTTGGGAAAGTTCGCTTTCCGCGCGCGGAGCGACAAGGGGCCATCTTCGTGCCAGCCGATCCACTCTGGGCTGACTGGCGTGTCCCCATCCCAATGTCGGGAGATGTATTCTGGCGATGCAAACACCGTTTCCCGGAACTCAGGCAAGCGACGACCCACGAGATAGTCATCGGGTTTGTCGGAGAACCGAATGGCCAAGTCTGCATCACGTCGAGAGAGGTCAGCATGTCCATATGTCGAATTCAACTCGATGGTGATGAGTGGGTAGTCCTTTTGAAACTGCTCCAACATTGGCAACAGAATATATTCGGTCACTGGCGGCGGTGCCGTAAGACGAATGTCGCCCTGAAGGCGAATATCGTTCCCGATAACCGACCTTTCCAATTCCATCATTTCAGCTTCGATCTGTTGCGCACGGGCGAGAATGCGCGCTCCTGACGCGTTGGGCACGAACCCGTCTGGCGTTCGATCAAAGAGCTTTGTTCCAAAGCGTTGTTCCATTGCATCCAATCTGCGCGAGATCGTGGAATGACTGACTTTCAGACGTGCTCCGGCTGCCCGGGCAGTCCCACCTCGCTCCAAAGCCAAGAAAATCTGAAGGTCATTCCAATCGTTCTGCATTGCCAATTCCATGGTGCATTTCTGAGCCACACCCAACGCAACATTGGCTGTATCGGTTCGAATTTGATCGACTTACCTTGGCTTTGCAACCTCAAACAGGAGTACGATTATGACCGTCCCCAACGTCACCGAGCGCAACTTCCCAATCCACACAGCTGAGACTGCGCCTGATGCGGCAAAGGAGCCAATCAACTGGTATGTCGAGAATTTCGGCATGGTTCCAAACCTCGCTGGCATCCTCGCCGAAAGCCCCGCATTGCTGACCTCCTACTGGCAAACGCAGAACAATCTGCTGGCCAATGCCGCCCTCACACCACAGGAAATCAACATCGTGCAGACCAGTGTGGCCCATGCCAATGCGTGCCAATATTGCGTCGCGGGTCACACCGCCTTCGGCAAAATGGAAATCTTCGGCAACACCGATGAGCAACTGAATGCCGTCCGGGAGGACAAAGCGTTCGAAGATCCCAAGATGGAAGCGCTGCGCGACTTCACGCTGCTGGTTCTGCGCAACCAGGGCCGGATGGCATCCAGCCAGTTGCAGAGCTTCATCGACGCAGGTTTCTCGCGTCAGGCAGCACTCGATGTGGTCGCCTGCGTCGCCGCCAAGGTGATGTCGAACTACGCCAACCAGATCGCAATGACACCGGTTGACGAAGCCTTCGCGCCACTCACCGCCGGTCTGCCGTACCGTGAAGACCGCGCGGTTCATGCTGCCGCCATAGCTGCGGAATAAGCGCGGCCGGAGCGGGCAGCAGCCCGCTCCCCTTCCACACTCAACCTCACCGAAACTCGAGCAGGGGAACTCCCATGCAGATGTCCCGTCTTTTCACCTACAGCTTTGACCCGAATGTCGGCCCTTATGACCGGGTATTCCGCATCCTCTCTGGGCTCGACCTCGCGATCTTCCCCTTCGTCACCTCCATGGCCGTGCCCATGTGGCTCGCAACCGTTCTGACGGTCTTCGGTCTAGCATGGTTCATGACCGGCGCGGTCAGCCGCTGCGGCATGTACTACATGCTGCGTCTGTCCACCCGGAAGGCTGGGTGAGCGCCATGGCACGTTTCGAAGGAAAATCCGTGATCGTCACAGGCGGCAACAG
>NZ_JBYNDP010000206.1:0-1431 GCF_059783535.1 Tateyamaria sp.
GGCAATGCATGGATGCACGACAACCGCAACTTCGACCTCGAAGTTCATCTTCCCGCAGAAGAGATGCTGGGTGGTGTAGATGTCATCATGATCCCGAAGAAGCCCGTCGCGGAGGGGACAACTGAAAAGATGCAGGAAATCTACGGCCCATACCTTGCTCAGCACTTTGAATTGACCAAGACGACCGAATTCTGGTTTCTTTACGAGCGTCGACCAGCAAACAAGACAGACATTGATAAAGGTGGCCCCAAAAGCAGCTAGCTGGGCAGAGCAACGCCTCCAAATCACTGCGGACTAGGCCTACCCTTGTCCGCGCTCCACCCATGCATCCGTCAACCAGGTTTCAGTCAACGCGCGGTCCCTGTGCTGCAGGTAAGCGCGCAGACTGACTGGTTCAGGGCCGGTCTGTTCGAAGTCGAAGGTTAACCGCCAATGATCCGTTCCTACTATGGGATAGGCATCAATCGGCTCGAGGATACGACCATTCACGGCATCGATGATCGGAACAACACCACTGTCGCGATTCAACCCGTTCAATGACGGCCCTTCGAAATCGATCACCATCTTGCCAACGCCCTCTGGCAAGGGATCGCCGGGGACACCGCCCTGACCTTGCCGCGTCGCTACGACCCACGCGACGGCTTCCGGCAAGGGATCACGCGCTCGCCATTCAATCTCGTAGTCAAATTGGAAGGCAGCACCTTTGTCGGTTGCACTGTCCGGCACCCAGTAGGAGACGACGTTGTCAAAGGTTTCGTCCTCCGTTGGGATCAGCACAAGCTGGACTTGTCCGGGTCCCCAATCGCCAATCGGCTTGACCCAGGCCGACGGGCGTCGATTATAAAAAACGCCATCGTCCTGATAGTTCTCAAATGTTCGGTCGCGTTGGATCAATCCGAAACCGACAGGGTTTTCATCCATGAAACTTGAGGTCGTAACACTTGAAGGATTGCTCAGTGGTCGCCAAAGTCGTTCGCCGCTTCCGGCTGCCATGGCAAGGCCATCACTATCGTGAATTTCCGGACGCCAGTCGTCGCCCCCGGCGCGGTCGCGCTCTGAATACCAATACATGCTTGTCAGCGGGGCCACACCCAGCCGTTCAACACCTTCGCGCAGGAAAAGATGTGCCGAAATGCGCGTTAAATGCCCGCCATAAGCTGCATTGCGGACAACGCCGAAACGGTAAGCACCTGTAATCGAGGGGCCATCCAACTCGGCCCAAATCGACAGCTCTTCGTCGTCTGTCTCAGGGGGGCCAAGCCAAAATGCTGTGAAGCGGGGGAACTCCTCGGGCGTGTTCAACCCGGTGTTTATTGCAATACCACGCGTTGACAGCCCGTATTGTGCTTCGGGTCCATCTGTCCTGAAGTATGACGCGCCGAGAAAAGATATCCAGTCGGGTTCGAGACCCGGCCGCATGACTCTGAATCC
>NZ_JBYNDP010000206.1:1531-4748 GCF_059783535.1 Tateyamaria sp.
CAGCCTTTCAAAAGTCATGGGATCTGTTGAACCAGCGGCGCCTGATTTCACCCCATCCCAAAAGCCCAAGGTCAGAAAAGCAGCTGATCCGACAAGAATTGCGCGCCGTGACGGTTGCGAAAATGGGGATCGCCAGCCCCCGTGGCCACGTGCTGTCGTCTTGGAAGACGAAGATGAAGTGTTGATCGATTTCATGCAAAAGCCTCACCGCGCTAGGATGTCAATGTTCGGGTGAAAAGTTGTTATTTGCATTTATAGGCGCGCGTGGCCGGCCATCAATTTACCGAGTCAGAACCGGCGCAACTTCGCCTAGGTTGCAAGGCATTGTGCGCTTATCCGCTTTAGAATGCATCAAGTTGGTGGGCGCCGCCCTTCAATTGGGCAAAGACGTAGTTCCGGGGCATACCACTTGATCGATCTGTCGCCGGAGCACACCAACACCAGCGTTCATCTTTGCGCTAGGCGCATAGTCAAACTGATTTCCTGACAGAAACACTTGTGTTTAACCAATGGCCGTGATGTATGGACCCGCCAGCACCGTGCGAGCCTGAAATTCTGCAAGACAGGACCGGCGCTCGAAGTGTTTCCCAGTTCAAAGATTTCTGTTGCCCTGGTGGGGTTGTATTTGGCGCAAGCTGTGCCCCTTTATCTCGTGGCAGCTGCACTACCGCCAATTCTCCGCGCCAATGGTGTGGGGCTGGATGTGATTGGTGGTTTGGGAGTTTTGCTCGCTCCCTGGGTTCTGAAAGTGCTCTGGGCCCCTTGGGTTGATCGGTACTGCCATGATCCCAAGGTCGGGCGAAAAGCCATCGTCACCGGGTGTCTGCTGGTCACGCTTGGCGGCATTCTGGCTTTGTCCATGTTTGATCCCGTCAAGGATGCGGCAGTTTTCTTTCCAATCCTGATGGCAATGTCCCTGTCGTCGGCCACCCAGGATATTGCGTCAGACGGCTGGGCAGTCGAACACCTGCCGCCGGCCGACCAGCCGGGCGGTAATGCACTGCAAGGTGGTGCTGTAGCCTTTGGGGTGGTGATTGGTGGATCGGGCACGCTCGTATTGTACGATTTGCTGGGTTGGTCGCACACATTGTGGGTTATGGCCGGACTGACATGTTTCTTGGTCCTCCCGTTCTTGCGGTTACCCGAAGAAACAGGTCGACGAACCCTTCCCGCTGATCGCGGCAGACCCGCGCTGATGCGCTTTATGCGCGTTGAGGGTGCATGGGCAATGCTTGCTTTTGCACTGATCATTCGCCTTCCGGAAGGTCTGGTGAAAGCATTGGAGCAACCGTTCCTTGTCGATCAAGGATTCACCTTGGCTGAGATCGGCGCGATATCAGGTGGCTCGACCGCTGCCGTTGGTCTGTTTGGCGCGTTGATCGCTGCGTGGTTGATCCGGCTTTGGGGCCTGCTGCCTTTCCTTATCCTGCTGATCTGCGGCCGCACCTTGGCATTCGGGGCCTTCTACATTGCAGCCACGACGGGAATGACTCAATGGATGATCGTCGTCTTGTCGGTCTTTGACACTTTCTTGCGCTACATCGAAATCGTGGGACTGTTCACCGCGTTCATGCGTTTTGCCTCGCTCAAACAGGCCGCCACAGACTTCACATTGCTCACCAGTGCGACCCTGCTGATGTACATGATCGGGGGCATCGTCGCCGGCCAGTTGGCGGAAGCGATGGGATACGGACCCGTCTTCCTTTCCGCCGCGCTGCTGTCCGGGATTGCGGGCTGGATCGCGTTGCTTCTGCTGCCTGCCCGCGTGCGCACCATCCCTCTTGCTACCGTTACGGAGACTTCTTGATGATCTTGGCCCGCCTTTTTGCCACCACCAGCACCATTGCACTTGTTACCTATACTCCCTTGTTAGCACAGGAACAGGAAGACCCCGTGGAATTGGGCGAAATCGTGATTCAGGCAACGCGTACCGGCGCAACTGAGAGTTCAATTCCGGGCACCGTGCAAGTTGTCGATGGCGAACAAATCATAGAGCGGGTCCGCCGTGGGCAAACACTCTCGCGTGCCCTGTCAGACCTCGTGCCGGGTCTGGCACCTGCGAATGGCACCATTGGCGGAGCGAGCCAAACTTTGCGGGGCAGGACGACACAAATCCTAATCGATGGAGTGGCGCGGACTTCCGAATTGCGCGGCTTTGATCGGGAACTTTCTGTTCTGGACCCGAACTCAATCGAACGGATCGAAATTGTCAAAGGCTCAACCGCGCGTTTTGGCAATGGGGCCACCGGTGGTATCATCAACATCGTAACCAAAAAACCTGCGGCGGAACGGCGGACGACCGTTGAAACCCGCCTGTCCGGGCAGAGCGAAGGCGGCAGCGTGGGCAACGATCTTTTCCTGTCGCACGATACGCGCGCAGGTGACTTGGGGCTGAGGTTCGAACTTTCGCGCAGCGACACAGGCACATCTTTCGATGGCGACGGCAACCGCATACCTTCGGACCCGCTGATCGGGCAGGGCGGTGGCAGTAACGTCGAGCGGTATGCCTTTGGTGTGGCTGCAAACTGGGCACGGGGACCGCACGAGCTGGACGTCCGGCTTGACGCCTATCGGTTGGAACAAGAGATCGATTACTTCGCCGACTATGATAGCAACCCCGTGCGTATTTCCGACCGTCGCTACACTGGGGAGCCGGTTGAGGATCGCGGCGTAAGTGTGAACGTCACCTATCGTTATCAGAACACGGCTTGGGGTGATCTCGAAATCAACGCATATGCCACTGACATCGACCGTCGCTCTGCGCTCTCCGAGCCGGGGCCGGCAAACCAACTCTACTACTCAATCAGCACCACCGATCCGACTCAGGACCCGCTATCCCAGGGCGAACTCTTCACAACGACCTACGGCATCTCTGCCACTCTGCGTACGCCGATGGAATGGCTTGCGCCAAACGCAACACTCACATGGGGTATCGACCTTGGCCGGGACGAGGTCGAGCAGAAGACGCTTGATGGCCGGGACCTGCTTGCACCGATGAAGCAAGACAGTGTCGCGATATTTGCGCAGGCCGACATTCCCATCGGGCCGCGACTGGATTTAAGCACTGGTTTCCGGGCCGAGCGTTTCTCGCTTGATGTCTCTGACTTCAATCGCCCCACCGGTGTATTTTTGTTCGAAGTAGCCGAAGGATCCTTTTTCCCGGTTGTGCTTGCGCCGGTCGATGTGATCGGCGGCGATTTCGATTACGACGCCGTGG
>NZ_JBYNDP010000061.1:0-23032 GCF_059783535.1 Tateyamaria sp.
AGTTTTGCCGGTGATGACCGTATGTGGGCCTGGGGCAAGGATGAGTTCAACATGGTTGCCATCAGCTGCTACGTCGCTGGTATCGCTCCACCCATCCCGGCTGATCGCTTCGGGAATGCGCCCGAGCTGTTTTTGCACGCAGGCATTCCACTGGACGTGATCCATGGGTTGCGCAGCAACACCATGCTTGAGCATTTTGGTCTAAGCCTGCCCGACGCGCGTGGACATGACGCACTCGGTGACGCCCGTATGGTCGCCGAAGTTCTGCGTCACCTCATGCAGACCAATCAACTTGATCCGATGCGGCTGTCCGCCCCATTGCAGGGAACGGATAGCTGACTTAACGCCCGCGCGAGATGCGCACTGCCAGAAGGACCCCCATGCCATGACCAGAACCGTATACGTGAACGGAGAGTACATGCCCGAAACGGAAGCCAAAGTGTCGATCTTCGACCGCGGGTTCCTGATGGCTGATGGGGTCTACGAAGTGACGTCCGTGCTTGATGGCAAGCTGATCGATTTTGATGGCCATGCCGTGCGCCTGCAGCGGTCACTGGATGAACTGGACATGCAGTCGCCCATCACTAAGGACGATTTGCTCGAAGTGCACCGCGAGCTTGTTCGAGTGAATGGGATCGAAGAAGGCATGGTCTACCTGCAGATCACGCGCGGTGCGCCGGATGATCGGGACTTTGTCTTCCCCGACCCGGAAACGACTGAACCGACCATCGTGTTGTTCACGCAGAACAAACCCGGTCTGGCAGACAACCCGGCGGCCAAGAAGGGCATGAAGGTGATCAGTATTGATGATATCCGCTGGGGCCGCCGCGACATCAAAACCGTGCAACTGCTCTACCCATCTATGGGCAAGATGATGGCCAAGAAGGCGGGTGCCGACGATGCATGGATGATTCAGGACGGGTTCGTGACCGAAGGCACATCGAACAACGCCTATATCGTGAAGGGCAACAAGATCATCACCCGGGCCAAGTCAAACGACATCCTGCACGGCATAACACGTGCAGCTGTGCTGCGGTTCGCCCAGGAAGCCCAGATGGAGGTCGAAGAGCGCAACTTCACGATTGAAGAAGCGCGGGACGCGGATGAGGCATTCATCACATCTGCGTCGACCTTCGTGATGCCGGTCATCGAGATCGATGGTGTTGCCCTGGGCGAGGGTGTACCCGGCCGCGTTGCACCGCGCCTGCGCGAGATTTATCTGGAAGAAAGCCGAAAGGCTGCTGTCTGACCGAGCGCCTGCGCGGTAAAAACTGTAGGGCGGAGGACACCTCCGCCTTACGAAAACAGGTAAGCTTGGGCGGAGTGAACTCGGCCTTACGCGCCATTCCCCGAGCGTTCGACGGTTGTCTCTCCGTTGTGGACCAACCGTGTGGTCCAAGGGATCGGGTTGCGCAATGCGAAATGCGCCATACACGCGCCCTCTGCCTCGGCCAACAGGGCCTCGATCTGTTCGCGGGGTTCCGGGCTTTCAATCAGCACATGGGTTTCTACCAGTTCCGTCTTGCCATCTGTCGTGTGGCCGAAATCGCGCATATGCCCGAGGTTCGTTGCGAACCGTACGCGCTGCTCAAGGCGCAGAGATGTGATCTCGATCTTCCGGGCGGTGTAGATGTCCGTCAGGTGCGTCATCAGGCAAAAGCCAATACCCGCGCAGAAATAGGCAAGCGGTGGCGGGGCTTGATCTTCGCCGACCGGGGGCTGTTCGTCACAATACAGGGTGAGTGGTGAAAACCCGGGGATGTTCACCGAAACGGACCCGGTCTTGTGCTGTTTGGTGCCGGCTTCGGCGACCAGATTGACCTCGAATTGCAACGGGTCGGGTGCCCGGGCGCGCCTGAACGGATCAGGCGTGAAGGCAGAAGGTTCGGGCGCAGCGCTTGCCCGTTCGCCGACACGGTAGTTCTGGTCATCGGACATGGTGCTGAACCCTAATTCTTTTCGACGTTTTCGGCGAAAGCCGTTTTGAAAGCATCCTGCTGTGCGGGCGATGCATCCGTCTGGTAGTTGGCTTTCCACTCGGCCATGGTCATGCCGTAGAATATCTCGCGGGCTTCGTCTTTGGACATTTCAATGCCTTTTTCGGCCCCGGCTTCCTGATACCAGCGCGATAGGCAATTGCGGCAGAAGCCCGCCAGATTCATCATGTCGATATTCTGAACATCCGTTCGGTCTTCCATCAGGTGCTGGCGCAGTCGGCGGAAGGCGGCGGCCTCTAGTTCGATACGGGCTTGATCGTCCATGTGATGGTCCTCGTGATTGCGCAAGGTCAGGTCGTAATGGCCCACCATTGCCATTTTAAGCAGCAAAATAAACCAGACTAAAGATTGGCCTCATTCTTAGCGGCTTCAAGATGAGTTGCGAGCACTGCCGCCCAATGCCGTTGTCCTGCCGGATCGGAAATAAGGTCTTGTCGGACTTCCAATATGACATTGGGGCGTCCCGGAATATGTGCGTGCTGGCTCATTGCGTCGCCGGGAAAGAAGCCTGCATAGGGTGCGTTGTCACCCACCGGGCTGCTCAGTGTCCCTTGCAATCCGGCGATCAACGGGTTGGCAATGCGCCGGTCTCGGGCCGAGAGAACGCCGATTTCCCATGGTCGGCGCGGACGGTTCACAAGCTGGGGCGTAAAGCTGTGGACCGCGAGAAATGCAATGTCTCGCTGCGCGGCCGTGCGGGCAATCGCATCGTGGTAGGGCGCATATAACGTATCGATCCGGCGCTGCCGTTCTGTGTCAGGCAAGACCCGGTTCCCTGGAATGATCGTGCCGTCATAAAGCTGTGGGATCAGGGTTGGGTCATCGGCACCCCGGTTTGGATCGATGACAAGGCGGGAAAAGTTCGCACTGACCACAGGGGCATTCAGCAATTCGCCCAACGCATGGGCTAGCGCTAGCGCACCAATGTCAATGGCGATGTGTCTCGACATCTCTGTTTCCGGCAGGCCCAACGTACCGCCGTTCACATGTTGTGGTACCGTGTTCGTCGCATGATCACAGGTGATCACCCACCCGCCATTGCGGTCCGCGCCATCGATGAAAAAGGGTGTGTGTGTCATCTGTCTGTCACTAATCGTGTCGCAGGTTTAGGCCAGTTGCCTCGCGATGTGAATTGGGCAATAAGGGCGCTGTTAGCGGTATCAGAAAAGGGCAAGACCATGCGACGCCTGCGCAACGTGAAAATCGTGGCCACTCTCGGCCCGGCCTCCGACACATATGAAACGATCCGGGCGTTGCACGAGGCAGGGGCGGATGTGTTCCGCCTGAACATGTCCCACGGCAGCCACGACGAGATTGCCGAAAAACACGCCATCATCCGGAAGGTGGAAGAAGATACAGGCTCTGCCATCGCCATTCTGGCTGACCTGCAGGGGCCGAAACTCCGCGTCGGCGTCTTTGCTGGTGACAGCGAAATGCTGGATGAGGGCGCAAAGTTTCGTCTGGATCTGAACGAGAAGGATGGTGACAGCAGCCGTGTTTGCCTGCCACACCCCGAGATTTTCGAAGCCTTGGAAGTCGGCAAGACCCTGTTGGTCAATGACGGCAAGATCCGCTTGAAGGTCGAGGATTGTGGTCCTGACTTCGCCGATTGCGTGGTGATCGCGGGTGGTGTGATTTCCAACCGCAAAGGTGTGAATGTTCCAGACGTCGAGCTGCCCTTGGCTGCATTGTCAGAGAAGGACAAGGCAGATCTGGCGTTTGTGGCAGATCTGGGCGTGGATTGGATCGCCCTCAGCTTTGTTCAGCGCGCAGCGGACGTGGAAGAGGCCAAGGCGTTGATCAAAGGCCGTGCCGCTGTGCTGTCCAAGATCGAAAAACCCAATGCCGTCGACCGGTTCGATCACATCCTGCAAGTCAGCGACGGCATCATGGTCGCGCGCGGGGACCTGGGCGTCGAATTGCCGGTGCAGAACGTGCCGCCCATTCAAAAGCGCCTCGTGCGCAAATGTCGTCATGCTGGCAAGCCGGTGATCGTTGCCACGCAGATGCTGGAAAGCATGATCGAAAGCCCCATGCCGACCCGCGCTGAAGTCAGTGACGTCGCCACCGCGATCTATGAAGGTGCAGATGCGGTCATGCTTAGCGCGGAAAGCGCCGCGGGCAGCTATCCCATCGAGGCGGTAACCACAATGGACCGGGTTGCAGCCGAGGTAGAACAGGACCCGACATATACCCAGATCATCGAGGCCAGCCGCAGTGCTAGCCGTACATCCGTGGCGGATGGCATCGTGGCGGCGGCACGCGAAATTGCAGAGACAACTGACATCAAGGCGATCTGCTGCTTTACCCAGAGCGGAACCACTGCGTTGCTGGTCGCACGCGAACGGCCGCGCGTGCCGATCCTTGCGCTCACGCCGCTCGCGCGCACCGCGCGGCGCATGGCACTGAGCTGGGGCTGCAACTGCTTCATCACGACAACAATGGATCGCTTCAAGCAAGCGGTTGTGGGCGCAGCCCGTGCGGCGCGCGAAGGTGGCTTTGCTGGACCGGAAGATCAGATCGTCGTGACTGCCGGCGTTCCCTTCAACGTGCCCGGAACCACGAACATCCTGCGCGTTGCGCCATGTGATGAGCGTTTGATTTACTCGACTGATCCGGAGTAACGTGACCTGACTTAAGGTAAGGTCACGTTCATGAGCCCCGACTACTACTTGGTTTTTGGCATTCTACTTGCAGGCTTTTCCATACCTTCGGTGCTTTCCGCCATCTCTGATCGTCGCGCGCCGCGCGCTTCGGCCATCACGATCCTGATTGCAGGGGGGCTGATCCTCTTGGCCATTCAGACCAAACCGGGTGGCTACCGCATCGAAGAAATCCCCGATGTCTTTGTCCGCGTGATTGCCGCCTTCATATAATTGAACGCAAGGTCGGCTTTGCACTGCAAATGCCCCTTGCCATGAGGGGTATCTGCCCCTATACGCGCAACTCGTTCCGCGCGTCCGGCCTATGTGGCATGCCGAGTCGCGCATCTACCGCACTCAAACGATGGAGACGGAAATGCCCAAGATGAAGACCAAGTCGAGCGCCAAGAAGCGCTTCAAGGTGACCGCCACCGGTAAGGTGATGGGTGGTCAGGCCGGCAAACGCCACGGTATGATCAAGCGCACCCGCAAATTCATTCGTGACGCCCGTGGCACCACGACCCTGTCTGCCCCCGACGCGAAAATCGTCAAGGGCTTCATGCCCTACGACCGCTAAGAAGAAGGAGCAGATACATGTCCCGCACCAAAGGTGGAACCGTCACCCACGCCCGTCACAAGAAGGTCATCAATGCCGCCAAAGGCTACTATGGTCGCCGCAAGAGCACCTTCAAGGTCGCGCGCCAAGCCGTTGACAAGGCCAACCAGTACGCGACCCGTGACCGTCATAACCGCAAGCGCAACTTCCGCGCTCTGTGGATCCAGCGTATCAATGCAGCCGTCCGCGCCCATGACGAAGCGCTGACATACAGCCGCTTCATCAATGGCCTGAACATGGCTGGCATCGAAGTGGACCGCAAGGTTCTGGCCGATCTGGCCGTAAACGAGCCCGAGGCATTTGCTGCCATCGTGGATCAGGCCAAGGCCCAGCTAAACGCGTAAGTACACGCGAGAATTGATTAAGGCCGTCCTCGCGTCGAGGGCGGTCTTTTTTTATGCGATATGATGCGCTTGGGCGTCGGTTTCGCTTGATCATGTGGTTCATAGCGAGCACCATACTAGATATGCCGTTTGTCTGGGGGGACGACCAATGAATTTGACGCGCCTTGTTTATTACTCACAACGCAACCCATCTGAGAGCATGGATGCGCACGAGTTGATCGCGACCTGTGAGCGCAACAACAAGCGCCTGAACCTGACCGGTATGCTGCACTACAACGGTGATCACTTCCTGCAGGTAATTGAGGGGGGACGGGTCGAAGTGTCGGCACTCTACCATAGAATTGCCCGTGACCCGCGGCACAGCAATATCATTCTGCTGTCATGCACTGATGTACGCGAGCGCATGTTTCCAAATTGGTCCATGGGCATGCACCAGGGCATGGATGACCGCGCACGCGCCATCTATTTGCGGTACTTCTCCACGGATGACGTCAATCCCGAGACAGTGAACGTGGAAAGCCTTTTGGACGTGCTGCAGGACTTGTCTGTCGAGATGACTCCGCGGCTGCGGGTCAGTAACGGTTAACGTCGTAGCCGACGCCGCTCGCGCGTCAGGGCGTTCTCAGCAGTCCTGGCACGATCCTCGGCACTATTTGCCCGACGACGCCATTTGGCGGTCTCACCGGCCAGCAAAGCAATCCGTGTTGCACTCTTGCTACGATACCGCTGGCGTGCCGTAACGAACCCGATGGCAGCAGCGACAGCCATGAAAGCAATTGCCAAAACGAATTGAAGGATAAGGCTTGTGCTGATCATTGCCGCCCCTCGGCCCGCATGACGCGTATCTCAACGCGTCGATTCAGATCAGACGTGGTGTCACTGCCTTGCTCCAATGGCACGCGCGACCCAAACCCAACGGCCTCCATCTGACTAATGTCGATCCCATATGCCGCCATCGCATTCACTGTGTTTTCGGCGCGTGCCCAGCTGAGCTGTAGGTTCGAAAGGTCGTCGCCCGAGCTATCGGAATGTCCGGCGACCTGAACCTGTGCCTCCGGGCACGCATTGATACGTTCACCCAGTTCGCTCAAGCGCGGCTGAGCAGTTGGGTCTATTTCCGCGCTACCAGGGGCAAACTGCAAAACAACGCCTGCGACGTCAGACGAAAGCGCCACCAGGCAGTCGGTGACTTGTGCTGGAGCGGTGGCAACCTTGGTAGGAGCTGGTGCTGCATCTGCAGTTCCCTCCCGAAGTGCAACGACCCACGGTAACTCGTTTGTCGTGTCGGCTGCAGAGCGAACGACCGTGTCGGTTGGCGCAATGGTATGTGCCACCAAGGTGTCGGCGGATGCGGCCCGTGCAGCGGGTTGTTCCTCCGACGTAACAGTTTCCGTGGTAAGGGATGCATCCGCCAGACCGGTCGGCGCAGCTGCTGGCAAGTTCATGGTGTAAACCCCAACACCAGCCATCAATGCAATCGCAGCAGTGCCGACAGCGGCCAATGCCCAAGTCGGCCCACCTTTCCGCGCCGCCAACCGGTCTGCACTTGCCAGAGTGAGCCCGGCGGCTCTGAGCGTGCGAAGGTCTCGGCTCTTCTTGCGTGCTTTCATCAACTGTCCCTCCAGACAAACTCACTGATAAAACGTAACGGACACACTGTTTTCATTGCTTTCAAAATGGACCTGAATACCAAGAAGCGATGCGGTTTCCCTGATCATGGCTTCATTTTCGCTCAAGCTGACGTCGGATCGGCCATCGTCGAGCACAACCGTCAGCCCCAGGTCGCGCACACTGTGCTGCAGAACCGACTTTAGTCGGTGCGAATACATAATGGGTACCATCAAGCTTCCTGAACGTCAGTCTCTTCAATCTGATCCTGCGTACACCAGATGCAGTGTGCTGAAAAGAAGTTTGAGCTAAATATCGTATTATTGTGCACGTTATTGAATGGCTTACATGCGTCTTGTCGGTGTTTGCCATCCCGCTGCGTTGTGGTAGCAGGGCACCGAGCAAAGGAGCACGTCATGGACGACCTCAAAGCCAAGTATTTGACACAGATCGCGGACGCGGCAAATGAGGCGTCTTTGGAAGACATCCGCATCGCGGCCGTCGGCAAAAAAGGCGAAGTTGCCCTGAAGATGCGCGAGCTGGGCAAGATGACCCCGGAAGAGCGGCAAGTGGCAGGGCCTGCCCTGAACGCGCTCAAGGACGAAATCAACAGCGCGCTGGTGGCAAAGAAAGCGGCCCTCGCCGATGCTGCTTTAGACGAGCGGCTGCGGTCTGAATGGCTGGACGTAACCCTGCCCACACGGACCCAGCGCCGCGGCACCATCCACCCAATCAGCCAGGTCAGCGAAGAGGTCACGGCCATCTTCGCCGAAATGGGCTTCTCCGTGGCCGAAGGGCCGCGCATCGACACCGATTGGTATAACTTCGATGCGCTGAACATTCCTGGCCACCACCCCGCCCGGGCGGAGATGGACACGTTCTACATGCACCGAGCCGAGGGCGATAATCGCCCGCCGCACGTGCTGCGCACCCACACCTCGCCGGTGCAGATCCGGTCGATGGAGGCCACGGGCGCGCCCACCCGCATCATCTGCCCCGGCGGTGTCTACCGTGCGGATTACGACCAGACGCACACGCCCATGTTCCACCAGGTCGAAGGCCTTGCCATAGACAAGGACATCTCGATGGCGAACCTGAAATGGGTGCTGGAAGAGTTCGTTAAATCCTATTTCGAGGTGGACGGGGTGGACCTGCGCTTCCGCGCTTCACATTTCCCCTTCACCGAACCCTCGGCCGAGGTCGATATTCGCTGTTCCTGGGAAGGTGGAACACTCAAAGTGGGCGAGGGCGACGATTGGCTCGAAATCCTCGGTTCCGGCATGGTGCACCCCAAGGTGCTGGAAGCGGGTGGGATCGATCCTGCTGAATGGCAGGGCTTTGCCTTCGGCATGGGCATCGACCGGATCGCGATGCTGAAATACGGCGTGCCCGACCTGCGGGCCTTCTTTGACAGCGACCTTCGCTGGTTGCGCCACTATGGCTTTGCGGCACTGGACGTGCCGACATTGCATGGCGGGTTGAGCCGCTAGGCTCCACCCCACATCTTCCTTGTTTCAGCCCCCCCGGAAGGCCGTTTGGCCATCCGGGCCGTTGCATTGCCATAAGACGCGGCTCAGCTACCTTTGCGACCATGCGAAAATGGCTTGTCATCACTCTGGTCACCCTGATCATCATCGCTCACATTTTCCTGTGGCGATCCGACATGCCGTCGCATTTGAAACTCACCTTCACGATCATCAACGCCACAGGTTGGGCCATCGTGCTGGCACCCATCCTACTTATTGATCGCTGGCTTGAAGCGATCCAACAGCGCAACAGCGATGACCACGACAATGTGACGTGACATGCGGGACTGAATGGATAGCGTGCGGCGTATGATACGTCTTCTTGCCTTTCTCGCGCTCACGAGTGTGCTACCTGCCATCGCTTCAGCTCAGACCCAACGCGACACATGCCACATTGATGTGCCCTGTGCGGTGGGCGATCGTTCCTATCACGTCAAGGAGCCGGACGGCTGGGATGGCACTAGCCCGTTGCCAGTGTTGATCCATTTCCACGGTTGGCAGCGCACCGGTGCATTGCCCGTCCAGCACCAGCGTATCTCGGGGGCTACTCGGCGGCGCGGAGTGCTCCTCATCGCACCTAATGGCAACCGCAAGACCTGGGACATGTGGCATTCGGAAACCGAGGACGTGCAATTCGCAGCCGACGTACTCGAGGACGTGATCAAGCGCTATCCCATTGACAGCGACAATATCTTTCTGTCCGGCTATTCCTACGGATCCATCATGGCATGGCGCGTTGCCTGTGATCGGGGAACGGATATGAACGTGCGGGCCCTTTTGGGCATCTCGGGCACAATTGACCTGTCCGAAGACTGCGCGCAGGCCCCCCGCGAAGCGCGCCATGTCCACGGCCTGAAAGACAACGTGCTTGATTTTCCCTACGGTGCAGACGGCGACACGACGTTTCCGGTATCGCTATGGCGCGACCGGCTGGGCTGCACAGAGGCGCAAACCGATGGCGGTGACTGGTCCGCGGTTGAATTCCTGACCCTGTCGCGCACCGAATGGCAGGACTGTGCAGGCGGTATAAAGGTTGCGCTCGACACCCATCCCGGTGGGCACTTCATCCCGCATGGCTGGATCGCCCGGCAACTGGATGAGCTGTTGGAACGCACCCCGGTCTATCCTTGACCAGCGGGGCGGACGACACGTCCGCCTTACAAACCACATACCGCAAGGCGCTGGGGCTCTCCGCCCCACCTGCGCTTGCACCTTGGCCCGATCTTTGCCATTGCAGGCCCATACTGGAATGCAGGGGACGCTCGCATGAAATTCACGCTCAGCTGGCTCAAGCAGCACCTCGATACCACCGCTTCGGTAGACGAGATCACTTATGCGCTGACCGACCTTGGACTAGAAGTCGAAGGGGTCGAGGATCGCGGGGCAAAGCTAGACGACTTTACCATCGGTAAGGTGCTGAGCGCGGAAAAGCACCCCGATGCTGACCGTCTGCGCGTCTGCCAGGTCGCCACGGATGAGGGTGAGAAACAGATCATCTGCGGCGCTCCCAACGCGCGCCAGGGGATCACGGTCGTTGTGGCCAAGCCCGGCGTCTATGTTCCCGGCATCGACACCACCATCGGCGTGGGCAAGATCCGCGGGATCGAAAGCTTTGGCATGATGGCGTCCGAGCGCGAGATGGAGCTGTCGGACGAACATGACGGCATCATCGAACTGCCCTCAGGCGAAGTGGGGGATCGTTTCGTCGACTGGCTGGCCGAAAACGACCCGGCCAAGGTCGACCCGGTGATCGAGATTGCCATCACCCCCAACCGCCCCGACGCGCTGGGCGTGCGCGGTATCGCGCGTGATCTGGCGGCGCGCGGTCTGGGCACCATGCGGCCAAACCCGGTGCCCGAGGTTGAGGGCGCTTTTGTCTCCGACATTACGGTCAGCATCGATGAAGACACGCTGGACGGCTGCCCCGCCTTTTTTGGTCGGTTGATCCGGGGCGTTCAGAACGGACCAAGCCCGCAATGGCTGCAGGACCGCTTGCGTGCTATCGGCCTGCGCCCGATCTCGTTCCTTGTCGATGTCACCAACTATTTTACCTACGATTTGAACCGGCCTCTGCACGTCTTCGATGCGGACAAGGTTGCGGGCAACCTGCGGGTACATCGCGCCAAGGGTGGTGAGGAAATCGCAGCGCTGGACGAAAAGACATACACGTTCCAGCCCGGCCAGATGATCATCTCGGACGACAACGGCCCGGAAAGCATCGCCGGCATCATGGGCGGGGCGGAAACTGGCTGCACCGAAGAGACAGTGAACGTCTTTGTCGAAAGCGCCTACTGGGACCCGATCCAGATCGCCTACACAGGTCGCGCGCTCAAGATCAACTCGGATGCACGCTACCGCTTTGAGCGTGGGGTCGATCCGGCCTTCACTCCGGTTGGTTTGGACCATGCCTGTGCCATGATCCTCGACCATGTGGGCGGAACGGCCTCCAGCATGGTCAGTGCGGGGGCGGTGCCAGACACGCGCCGCGCCTACAAACTGGATGCGGCGCGGGTGCAAAGCCTTGTGGGCATGGACATCCACGAAAGCGAACAGCGCCAGACGCTGACAGCGCTTGGCTTCAAGCTCGAAGGGGACATGGCCCATGTGCCCAGTTGGCGCCCTGATGTGATGGGCGAGGCCGATCTGGTCGAGGAAGTGGCGCGGGTTGCGTCGCTGACCAAGTTGCAGGGCAAACCCCTGCCACGGCTGACACCCGGTGTACCCAAGCCGGTGATGACACCCATCCAGCGTCGTGAACAGATCGCGCGCCGGACGGCGGCGTCGCTCGGTTACAACGAATGCGTGACCTACAGCTTCATTGATCAGGCCTCGGCCAAGTTGTTCGGCGGCGGCGACGACGCGACGATGCTGGAAAACCCAATATCCAGCGACATGAGCCATATGCGTCCCGCGTTGCTGCCCGGTCTGCTGCAAGCGGCGGCCCGCAATCAGGCGCGCGGCTTTGCTGATTTGGCCCTGTTCGAAGTGGGGCCCGCCTTCCATGGCGGCGAGCCAGGGGAACAGCATTTGTTGGTCTCGGGCCTGCTGGTCGGGCGCACCGGACCCAAAGACGTGCATGGCGCATCCCGTCCTGTCGATGTCTATGACGTCAAGGCGGATGCCGAGGCAATCCTGTCCGCCATCGGCGCACCGGCGAAAGTGCAGATCCTGCGCGGTGCGCAGGATTGGTGGCACCCGGGCCGTCACGGCAAGATCTGCCTTGGTCCCAAGAAGGTGCTTGGCATCTTTGGCGAATTGCACCCGCGTGTGCTGGAAGCGATGGATGTCAAAGGGCCTGCCATGGCGTTCACTCTCTGGCCCGCCGAAGTGCCTCTGCCGCGCAAGGCGGGTGCCAACAAGGGGGCGCTGGACATCAGCGATCTGCAGGCGGTGGAACGTGACTTTGCCTTTGTCGTCGATGCGGAGGTCGAGGCGCTGACGCTGGTCAATGCGGCCATGGGTGCGGATAAGACGCTGATCGAGGAAGTGCGCATCTTTGACGAGTTCATCGGTGGCAGCTTAGGCGAGGGCAAGAAGTCTCTTGCCCTGACGGTTCGTCTGCAACCGAAGGATGCGACACTGAAGGACGCTGATATCGAAGCGGTGGCGCAGAAAGTGGTCGACAAGGTCACCAAGGCGACAGGCGGCAGCTTGCGCGGATAGGTCTCGTGCTGGGCGGGCAGCCCCCCAGAGTTTATCTTGAAAGATGAAGGAGCGGATCAGGTGTCGCTCAGCATCTCTGCGAGCAAATCAAACACCAGGCGAATGCGTTTGCTTGTGTGCAGCTCGCGGTGGGTGACCAGCCACACTGGAAAGCTGAGGTCGGTGACACCGTCCAGCAAGCGAACCGCATCGTCAAACTGGTGGCCGATGTGATCTGACATGGGAAAAATGCCAAAGCCTTTGCGCAACAGCTCCCATGTGGTGATCCCGCTGGTGGACCCGGTGCGCAGATGTGGGCGGCTTACGGGGATACCGTATTTGCTCATGGCCGCGACAAATGCATCATCATCGGCCATGCTTATGAAGTCATGGTTTTTAAGGTCGTCAATCGTTTCGGGCATGCCGCGCGCTGCCACGTATGATTTCGAAGCATAAAGATGGGCGGATGAGTCGCCGATCTTGCGGGCAATCAGGTCGGGCTCTGTTGGCCGCACATGACGGATCGCAATGTCCGCTTCACGCTTCAGGATGTCGCGGATGTCGTTGGCCGCAATCACGTCAACGCGCAGGCGGGGCGCAAGGTCGCGTAATTTCAATAGGGTGTCGGGCAGGACATAGGCGCTCATCATGTCAGAGGCTGTGACGCGGATCGTGCCTTCCAACCCTTGCGTCCTTCCCTGTGCAATCACGCTGATACGGATGGCTGCATCTCCCATCTTGCGGGCTTCAACCAGCAGGTCACGGCCCGCATCCGTTAGCGTCATTGCGCGGGAAGTGCGCTCGAACAGTGCAAGCTGCAACTCGTCCTCTAGCGCACTGACCTGTCGCCCGACTGTGGGTTGCGTCAGCCCAAGCTGCCGGGCGGCTGCGGACAGGGATCCGGTCTCAGCCGTTGCAAGGAATGCGCGCAGATGCGTCCAATCAAACCCTCGATCCATGCAAATCCGTATATATCTCTTGCAGAATTCGTCAATTTAGAAGGTCGGTACGCGCATGTATATGCAGCTGTGAAGGAGATATGTGATGAAACCTAATGCACTTTTCTGGGACAAGGTGGCCCTGAAATACGCCGCGCAACCCATCAGCAACCCGGACGCCTACGAGCAGACGCTCGAGCGGGTCGTGTCTTATCTCAAGACTACGGACCGCGTGCTGGAGCTGGGCTGCGGGACCGGAAGCACGGCGCTCAAGCTTGCACCACATGCAGGATCGATCCTTGCCACTGATTTTTCCGAAGGCATGATCGCGCAAGCAAAAGCAAGGATGGGTGTCGACAACGTGCGCTTCCTGCAGGCCGATACATTCAGCCCGGTGCTCGCGGATGGATCGTTTGATGTGGTCATGGGATTCAACCTGTACCACCTTGTGGACCGTGTCGACGAGGCGATGGCGCGCGTGCACGACCTGTTGGTACCGGGTGGGATATTCATCTCGAAAACACCTTGTATCGGGGAACGGTCGCTCGGGTTGAAGTTCGGTTTATTGAAGCGGCTCATTCCACTGATGCAGCTTGTTGGCAAAGCACCATTTGTCCGATTCGAAACGATTGAGAGCCTTGAGGCGCGGATCGCCCGTGCCGGATTTGAGATTGTCGAAACGGGTAATTATCCGCTGCGCCCCCCCAGTCATTTCGTTGTGGCGCGCCGCCTTTGACCCTTGCCTTTGGCCAGCTTCGGTGCAGTTTAGGCGCAACCGGAACACAGGAGTCATTGCATGCTGAACGTATACCTTTCAGGTGAAATTCATACCGACTGGCGCGCGCAGATCGTGGAGGGTGCGCAGGGGCTTGATGTGGCCTTTTCTGGGCCGGTGACAGACCATGCGGCCAGCGATGATTGTGGCGTTGCGATCCTTGGAGCCGAGGACAGGAAGTATTGGCATGATCACAAGGGCGCGATGGTGAATGCCATCCGCACTCGCAAGGGGATTGCAGATGCGGATGTGGTCGTCGTGCGCTTTGGCGAACAGTACAAGCAATGGAACGCGGCCTTCGATGCTGGCTATGCGGCCGCTTTGGGCAAGTCCTTGATCATCCTGCATAGGCCTGACCACTCCCATGCCTTGAAAGAGGTGGATGCGGCGGCCTTGGCCGTGGCCGAAGAGCCCGGGCAGGTGGTGGAAATCCTGCGCTACGTGCTGACGGGGGCTTTGCCCGGGTAGGCTCGACGCGTGGCTCTGTTCCGGGCCTTTGGCCCGGAAGGCGCCCACCCGCCGACCCAGGGTCACGCTTGTAACGCTGCCGGTGCGTCCTTAGCCTTTTTTATAAGGGAGGCGCGCAGATGAAATTCGACTACGTGATCGTTGGTGGTGGGTCCGCCGGATGCGTGATGGCGTCCCGGCTGAGCGAAGACCCGGCCGTGTCGGTGTGTCTGATCGAAGCGGGGGGGGGCGGACGCGACATCTTTATCCGTGCGCCTGCACTGGTGGCTGGCATGATCTCTGGTCGTCCCAAGATCAATAACTGGGCCTTTCACACGGAACCTCAGCCTGAATTGAATGGGCGGCGTGGGTTCCAGCCGCGTGGCCGCACTCTGGGCGGTTCAAGTGCCATCAATGCGATGCTCTATGTGCGCGGGCATCAGCGAGACTATGGTGAATGGGCCGATCTGGGGGCTGATGGCTGGGATTGGGACAGCGTCCTGCCCTATTTCAAGCGGTCCGAGGGCAATGCACGCGGTGGCGATGATCTGCATGGTGGCGATGGCCCTTTGCAGGTGTCCGAGCAGTCTGAACCGCGTCAGATCACCCATGCCTTTATCGAGGCTGGCGCTCAACAGCAGTTGCGTGTGACCGAAGACTTCAATGACGCCGAGCAGGCCGGTGTAGGCCTGTACCAGGTCACACAGCACCATTCCGGTCCCGCCAAAGGCGAGCGATGTTCGGCGGCAGCCGCCTATTTGCCAGATCGAGTGCTGGCACGGCCGAACCTAACGGTCCTGACACGTGCTATGGCGCAGATAGTCGAGATGGAGGGGACACGTGCTGCGGGTGTTCGGGTCAAGCATCAGGGTAAGATTAAGCTGGTGGAGGCTGGGCGCGAGGTGGTCCTGTCCGGCGGTGCATTTGGGTCGCCGCAATTGCTGCTTCTGTCCGGGATTGGCCCACGCGATGAACTGGCTGCCCACGGGATTGAACCCGTGCACGAATTGCCCGGGGTAGGACAGAACCTGCAAGACCACCTAGACTACATAATCAGCTATCATTCCAAGCGGGATGACGTTGTTGGGCTTGGGCCCAAAGGATTGATGGCTCTGGCCAAAGCGGGGTTGCAGTGGCGCAAGGATGGTTCGGGCATGTTCGCCTCACCTTTCGCGGAAGGGGGTGCATTCTTGCGCTCTGATCCGTCGGTTGATCGCCCTGATTTGCAACTGCATTTCGTCGTGGGCATTGTCGACCAGCACATGCGTAAGATCCATGTGAAGTTTGGCTATTCCTGCCATGTCTGTGTGCTGCGTCCGCACAGTCGTGGTCATGTCGGCCTGCATTCTGCTGATCCGTCGGCGCCTCCACGGATTGATCCCCGGTATCTGACCGACCGACGTGATCTTGATCTGATGATGAAGGGTGCGCGCCAGATGGACAACATTCTGACAGCGCCCCCGCTAGAGCCGTGGCGTGGAGAGCAACTCTATCCCCATGACGGAAGCGATGTTGGCCTAGAGGCCGACATCCGCGCACGCGCTGATACGATCTATCACCCGGTGGGGACCTGCCGGATGGGGCGGGACGAGATGGCGGTGACAAATCCCGCGGGTCTTGTGCATGGGGTCGAGGGGCTGCGTGTCGTTGATGCTTCGCTCATGCCGCGCCTGATTGGCGGGAACACGAATGCCCCCACCATCATGATGGCTGAAAAGATCAGTGCCGAGATGCTCGCAGCGTAATCCGGCGAAGGCTGCGAGCAATCATTTTCGGGGGGGCCGCCCTTCGGGTTCCCCGTGGTGCTTTCGGTCAGAAGAAGATCAGGGACGCGGTGGGATGTTCTTGGCCTTGTCCACGGCGGGGCGCGCCATGAATCGGTCGAGGTAACTCACAAGGTTCTTGTGATCATCCCAGCCAACCATCTCCTTGGCGCCGTAAAAGTTCAGCGCGTTGAGCCAAGGGGCGATTGCGATGTCGGCAATAGAGTACTGGCCTGTGATCCAGTCCTTGTCGCTGAGTTCTTTGTCCAGCACAGACAGGAGGCGTTTGGCTTCGGCGACGTAGCGCTGCTGTGGACGCTTGTCCTCCCACTCGGAGCCGGCGAATTTCACAAAAAAACCCATTTGACCCAGCATCGGACCCACGCCGCCCATCTGGAACATCAGCCATTGGATGGTCTTGGCTTTGTCGCTGGCGGTTTCACCAATTAGCTTGCCGGATTTCTCTGCCAGATAGATCAGGATCGCACCGGATTCGAAGAGGCCAACCGGTTTTCCATCCGGGCCGTTCGGGTCGATGATGGCGGGGATCTTGTTGTTGGGGTTGAGTGACAGGAACTCAGGGCTTTTGACATCTGCATCCGCCAGCGTGACCAGATGCGCCTCGTACGGGATCTCCATTTCTTCGAGCGCAATGGACGCTTTTACACCGTTCGGCGTTGGAAAGGAAAAGAGTTGCAGAATTGACGGATCCTTCGGGGTCCACTTCTGCGTGATGGGAAAGGCGCTGAGGTCAGCCATGAGTCGTCTCCTTGAAACAATGGGTCCCAGATAGGCGAAATTCCCCCCCAAAATAGTCTTTGTCATGTGAGGAGATGTGTTAACCAGTGTTTGCACGCGCACATCAAAACAAAATAGAGCGTGCGGAAGCCAACAAGGGACTAGATATGCTAAACGAATTCAAGGACTTCATCGCCAAGGGCAATGTCATGGACATGGCCGTCGGAATTATCATCGGTGCAGCCTTTACCGCCATCGTAACATCGCTGGTTGGAGATTTGATCAATCCGATCATCGGTCTGTTTACAGGCGGACTGGACTTCACCAACAACTACGCGGTCTTGGCCGGTGATGTGGCCGAGGGTGCATCGTTGGAAGCAGCGCGTGAAGCCGGGGCAGCGGTCTTTGCCTACGGTGCGTTCCTGATGGCTGTCATCAACTTCCTGATCATCGCCTTCGTGGTGTTCATGCTGGTGCGCTACGTGAACAAGGTGAAAGCGGCCGCAGAAAAACCCGAAGAGCCCGCCGAGGAAGCCCCGGCAGGCCCGTCCGAGTTGGATGTTCTGCTTGAGATCCGCGACGCCTTGGCCAAACAAGGCTGAGCCCGGAAACAAGATGAAATATGGCCGCCGGGTGACACCCGCGCGGCCATTTTTCATTTGAGGACGAGGTTTGGCGACACCACGTCGATGCCCAAGGCCTTGCCAACCGCGTAGTAGGTCAGCTTTCCAGCATGCACGTTCAGACCAGCCATGAGGTGTGGGTCGTCGGTGCACGCCTGGCGCCATCCTTTGTTGGCCAAGGCCAGCATAAACGGCATAGTTGCATTGCCAAGCGCTATGGTTGATGTGCGCGCAACCGCACCGGGCATGTTGGCAACACAATAATGCATGATGCCGTCAACGTCGTAGATCGGATCATCGTGGGTTGTCGCGCGCGACGTTTCGAAACACCCACCTTGGTCAATGGCCACGTCGACGATTGCGGCACCCGGTTTCATTGTCGACAATTGGTCACGCGTCACCAGCTTGGGTGCGGCTGCACCGGGGATAAGGACGGCTCCGACAACCATGTCCGCCTCGGCCACCAATTCGGCCGTATTGCCCGCGCTGGCGTAGCTTGTTTTGAACACGCCTGAAAACACATCGTCGAGGTAGCGCATCCGGGGCAGGGACCGGTCCAAGACGGTCACGTCGGCGCCCATACCGGCCGCAACGCGGGCTGCGTGAGTGCCAACAACACCGCCACCGATAACGACGACTTTGGCGGGTCCGACACCGGGTACGCCTCCCATCAATACGCCGCGACCACCATTTGCCTTTTGCAGCGTCCATGCGCCGACTTGCGGGGCCAGACGGCCCGCCACCTCGGACATGGGTGCAAGCAAGGGTAGGCCGCCAGCGGGGTCCGTCACTGTTTCATAGGCGATCGCCGTGCAGCCAGACTCGAGCAAGTCATGGGTTTGCTCAGGATCAGGAGCCAAATGCAGGTATGTGAACAGAAGCTGTCCCTCACGTAGCATCTTGCGTTCGACTTCTTGGGGTTCCTTCACCTTCACGATCATGTCTGCGACGGCAAAGACTTCCTCTGCCGTGTCTAGTACCTGTGCGCCTGCTGCGACATAGTCAGTATCTTCGAACCCAGCACCCTTTCCGGCCCCGGCCTGAACGCTCACGGTATGGCCGTGGACAATGGCCTCCTGTGCTGCATTTGGTGTCAGGCCGACGCGGTACTCTTGGGCCTTGATTTCAGTTGGGCATCCGATGTGCATGGTGTTTTCTCCTCCGCTTGATGTGAGGATGCCGGAGTTCGCTTGCAATTGGGCACTAGAAATAGATCGTGTTTGCGCGCAAGCATCGAAGAAACGTGCGCTTTGGCACCAAAATAACGAAAGATCATGCATTCATGGCACTTGATTCAACAGATCGCCGTATCCTGTCTGCCCTGCAAAAACAGGGGCGCATGTCGAATGCAGACCTAAGCGAAGCGGTGCATTTGTCTCCATCTGCATGCCATCGACGCGTGCAACGGCTTGAACAAGCGGGATACATCCGTGACTACGTGGCCTTGCTTGATGCCCGGAAAATGGGCGTGCCGACCACCGTTTTTGTCGAGATCACATTGCAGGGTCAGGCAGATGAAGTGCTTGAAGCTTTTGAAAAAGCGGTCGCGCGCATCCCGGATGTGCTAGAGTGTCATCTGATGGCGGGCACCGCAGACTACATCCTCAAGGTTGTAGCGGAGGGAACTGAGGACTTTGCGCGTATCCACCGTCAACACCTCGCGCGATTGCCCGGGGTGGCACAAATGCAGTCTAGTTTTGCACTAAGAACTGTTTTTAAAACAACGGCTTTGCCAGTTTGACTAGTGTCGCGAGACAGCGAAAAAGTGCCAGTTTTGGGCAGCCGTCATACAGCGGTGATGTTCTTCAGGCACGCACACGGAGGGCGCGAATCGCCGTAATCCGAACACTAGGGAGTTCACGATGAAAGACGCAGATATTCAGGATCTGTCCTTTGACGATTGGGACGAGCTGACATTTCCACGCAAAACAACGCAGGGCTTTGATGAGGTCGTAGAGCGCGCCATTTCGCGCAGGGGCTTCTTGGGGGGCGTGGTTGCCTTTGGGTCAGGCGCGGCCGTGATGGGAACCGGCATGTTGAAGGGGACAACGGCTATGGCCGGTCAGTCTTCACGTTTTGCCTTTGACCAAATCGCAATACAGACAGACGGCACCGTACATGTGCCCGAAGGATATTCGTGGGACGTACTCGTCCGTTGGGGCGATCCACTGTTCTCGGACGCACCCGCATTTGATCCGGCGAACGGCGTACCTGTGGAAGGGTCTGACCGTGTCTTTGCCGAGAACACCGACGGCATGCATCTCTTTACCGTTGGCAACAAGCAGATCCTCGCGGTCAACAACGAATATGCCAACCGTAAGACCAACCTACCAAACAACGAAGATGGTGTGCCTGCTTCGGCAGACGACGTGCTGATCTTTCAGAACCTGCAGGGCGTCACTGTCATGGAAGTGGCCGAGGGCGACGATGGTTGGGAGGTCGTGGTCGACAGCCCCTACAACCGTCGCATCACCCACAATACGCCTATGACACTGGACGGTCCCGCAGCCGGTCACGACCTGCTCAAGACCGAAGCGGATCCAACAGGTACGGCGTCGCTTGGCACTATGAACAATTGCGGCTCCGGCCCGACCCCGTGGGGCACTTACCTGACCTGCGAGGAAAACTTCAACGGGTACTTCGGTGCGACAGGCGAAATGCCGTCTGACGAAACCACTGCTGCGGGTTTCGAACGCTATGGTGTTGGTCCGGACGGGTGGGGCTACGATTATCACAAGTGGGACGCCCGCTTTGACGTTAGCCAGAACCCGAACGAGCCGCACCGGGTGGGGTACGTGGTCGAAATCGACCCAGCCAATCCCGACGCGACGCCAGTCAAGCACACGGCGCTTGGCCGCTTCAAGCACGAGAACGCCGCCTGCGCCCTCGCGCCCGATGGCCGCGTTGCCGTCTACATGGGTGACGACGAGCGGGGCGAGTTCATGTACAAATGGCTATCCCGTGATGTGTACGTGCCAGGTGGGGACACCTCGACCCTGCTGAGCGAAGGGCAGCTTTATGCCGCCAAGTTCAACGACGACATGACCGGCGAATGGGTGGCGCTGACGCCCGATGCCACCGGCATGGACGAGGCGCATATCGCGATCTTCAGCCGCATCGCGGCTTCGGCAGTGGGGGCAACCACGATGGATCGGCCCGAATGGGTGGCTGTAAACCCAACGGCTGTCGAAGCCTATTGCTGCCTGACCAACAACAAGAACCGTGGTGTGAAGCCGAACGCCGGGGGTGATGACACCTCGGCCAATGGCCCCAACCCTCGGGACGCGAACAACTTCGGTCAGATCGTACGGTGGCGTCCCCATGGGGATAACCATGCCTCCAACACCTTTGACTGGGATTTGTACGTGATGGCAGGCAATCCCATGACACAGGAAGGGCTCTACAAAGGGTCGTCCAACGTCAACGAAGGTAACCTGTTCAACTCACCCGATGGCATGGTGATCGACTCGACCGGGCTGATCTGGATCCAGACCGATGGCGATGACAGCAATGAGGGAGAGTTCGAAGGTATGGGCAACAACCAGATGCTGGCTGGCGATCCTGTGACGGGTGAAATCCGCCGCTTCCTCACCGGTCCCAATGGTGCCGAAGTGACGGGCCTGACCTGGTCGGCAGACCGCCGTACGATGTTCGTGGGTATCCAGCATCCAGGCGCACCATTCCCAGATGGTGACGGGTCGTTGCCCCGCTCGGCCATCGTTGTCGTCAAACGTGACGACAACGCTCTTGTCGGCTAAGTCGTATTGAGAACGGATCGGCGGGACCAAGTTAAAACGTGGTCCCGCCTGCATTGTGAGCTGTGCCAGTTCGGCTCGGACTCTCGGCAGACACGGATACCTACTGATTGAGCCAGGGCGCCGATGTGTCCCAAAAAATGATATCCACCCCAAGATGATCCTCGGCAAAATGACGAAAATCGTCCTCTGAAAACGGAACGCCGGTTTGCGGGTTCGTATACGTCATCGTTGGCTTCTGCACCGCCATTGCGACAAGCGGCAGCCTGTCCTGATACGCGTTGAAGAACCCATATGAGTTTTTCATCTGTGCTTTTTTGAACGGAATGATGTCAGGTCCGCCAAGCCCAAGGCCGATGTTAGATGCGGTCTCGAATGTCTGTGACATGTAACCGTGATCGTCGGCCCACTCGCAGGGCCAAAAGTTCACGTATTGCACGACATGGGATTGCTTGAATGCCGCCCGCGCAAAACGCGCGGTTTCCAGCTGCGCCTCAAAATACAGCCCGCAATCAAACCCGGCCTCGGTCTCGTCCGAAACGTCGATCGCCGATTCAGGAAGGTTGAGACCATGAATTCGCCCATCAAACTGATGCGCCAATTCTGCAATCAAGCTCTGAAAACGCTCGCGGACGGCCGGGTTCCATTGCTTTGCAACCCACCCCTGACCGACCGGTTTGCCTTCGCCCGCGTTGTCGTACTGTCGGACAAGGCCGCCTTCGTATTCCGGGTCCTGCATGAGATAGTCCGGAACATTTTTCGCAGTCGGAAGGAAAAAGCGATCCTGGAGCTGAACAAACAGCTTCTTGTCGAGCGCGGTCAGGGTTTTCAGATCCTCCTCGATCTTGCTGAAATCATAGACGCCTTTCCGCGGTTCAAGCTGTTTCCACGGGTATACGATCTGAACGCCCTCGATATCCGGGCGGCTGGCAAAGCTGAGATAATCTGTAACGGAATGTCCGCCGATAAAGACGAAATCCGACTGACTTGTTTCGGCGTATACGCCGTGCGTGCCGCAAAGGAGTGTTGTGAAGAGGAGCGTTTTGAAGCGTGAGAGTGTCAAATGTGGCCTCATCTGATGAAGTCTTCACAATCGGTTTCGACTGGAAAAACGTTTCGATGGATGGTGTGACTCCACGACTGAAAGATCATCAGTTGCGGAAAAAAGATGTCGAGTATGGAAATCGGCACCGCGCAAATTGACGCTTCGCCTAAAAATATGCTAACCCCGCCAACGCGCTAGGACAAACATCAGAACGTTGTATGGGCGAACATCCGCAGAGTGCCGTGACTCCGTGGCCTCCCATGATGCTCGTGACAAACAAAAACCCCGCAGCCGGGCGGCTACGGGGTTCTTGAATTCACCAGCTCTCGCTTACGGCCTAAAGCAGCCCTTCGCGTTGCGCTTTTTTCCGAGCCAACTTACGGGCCCGGCGGATCGCTTCCGCTTTCTCGCGCGCTTTTTTCTCGGACGGTTTCTCGAAATGCTGCTTCAGCTTCATTTCACGGAACACGCCTTCGCGCTGCAGCTTCTTTTTCAGGGCACGAAGCGCCTGATCGACATTGTTGTCGCGAACACTAACCTGCATGTGGTTGTCACCACCTTTCTAGATAAGAG